>CAYOXS010000012.1:0-40940 GCA_964407935.1 uncultured Caldilineaceae bacterium | reverse complement strand
TTCCCGCGATGGCGCAGCGCCGGCCAACGCCATCTACAAAAAGCTGAAACAGGCCAACTACCAGGTTTTTGCCGTTAATCCCAACGCCACGGAAATTGAGGGCGACAAATGTTACCCCAATCTGCAAGCCATCCCCGGCGGCGTCGATGCGGTGATGGTCGCCACCCACCCGGCCGTGAGCGAGCAGATTGTGCGCGACTGCCAGGAAGTCGGCGTAAACCGGGTCTGGTTTCACCGCTCGTTTGGGCAGGGCAGCTTTTCGCAGCAGGCGGCGGATTTTTGCCGCGATAACGGTATTGCGGTGATCCCGGCCGGCTGCCCGATGATGTTTGTTGAGCCGGATATTGCCCACAAATGTTTCCGCTGGTTTTTGGGCGTTACCGGCGGCATCCCCAAAGAAGTTTAACCGGCATAAAAAAGAGGCCACGCGGAAAACGTGGCCTCTTTTTTTGTGCGGGTGCAACCAAAGTGAGTTGACGAAGAGAAAATTTGGGGGGAACTACCCCCCACCCCCCCCGGCCTGCGGCGCTTTCTTGCTCACTTTGGCTTTTTTCTTTTTGGGCGGTTCGGGCGGAATGATCAGCGCGGTTTTTAGCACCTCCTGCATATCATCCACAAACAAAATCTTCATTTCCCGCTGCGCCTTTTTGGGTATATCAACCAAATCTTTCTGGTTTTTGGCCGGCGCGATCACCGTTTTGATGCCGGCGCGATAGGCGGCCAGCACCTTTTCCTTAAAGCCACCGATGGGCAGCACTTTGCCCCGCAGGGTAATTTCGCCGGTCATGGCCACATCGTGCCGGATTTTGTAGCCGGCAAAGGCCGAGATGAGCACGGTGGCCATGGTAATGCCCGCGCTCGGGCCATCTTTGGGGATAGCGCCCTCCGGCACGTGCAGGTGAATGTCGGTGGACTCAAACGTTTCGGCGTCGATGTTGAATTCGCTGGCGCGGGAACGGGCGTAACTGTACGCGGCCTGAATCGACTCTTGCATCACTTCGCCAAGCTGGCCGGTCAGCGTTAAATTGCCTTTGCCCGGCATCAGCGTCACTTCGATGGGCATAATATCGCCGCCGGCCTCGGTGTAGGCGATGCCGGTAGCCACGCCAATTTCATCCTCGTTGTGCGCCAGTTGCTCAGAAAAGCGGGGCGGCCCCAAATATTTGTGCAGCGATTGCCGGGTAATATTTTTGGGGATGGGGCGGCTTTCGGCCAGGCGGCGGGTGAGTTTGCGGCAAATCTGTCCCACTTCCCGTTCCAGGTTGCGCACGCCCGCCTCGTAAGTGTACTCGCGGATAATGCCCTGTAACGCGCTGTCGGCCACGTTAAATTTTACATCGTCAAGGCCGTGCTCTTCAATCTGGCGCGGAATCAGAAACTGCCGGGCGATGGCTATTTTTTCCTCTTCAATGTAGCCCGAAAACTCAATCACCTCCATCCGGTCGCGCAGCGCCGGCGGGATGGGGTAGAGCAGGTTGGCCGTAGTGATGAACATCACTTTGGACAGGTCGTAGGGCAGCTCCATGTAGTGATCGGAAAAGCTGTTGTTCTGCTCCGGATCGAGCGCTTCCAGCAGCGCCGCGCTGGGGTCGCCGCGAAAATCCGCGCCAACTTTATCAATTTCATCCAGCATAAACACCGGGTTGATGGTGCCGGCCCGGCGCATACTCTGGATAATCCGGCCCGGCAGCGCCCCGATGTAGGTGCGGCGGTGGCCCCGAATTTCAGCCTCATCGCGGATGCCGCCCAGGCTGATACGCACAAATTTGCGGCCCAGCGCCTCGGCGATGGAGCGCCCCAGCGAGGTTTTGCCCGTGCCGGGCGGCCCGGCAAAGCACAAAATCGGCGAGCGCATTTTATCTTTGGCCCGCTGCAACACGGCAATGTGTTCGATGATCCGTTCTTTGGCTTTGGGGATGCCAAAGTGATTGTTGTCCAGCACTTTGGCCACGGCCCGAATGTCGGCGTTGTCGGCGGTGGCAGTGGCCCACGGCAGTTCGATGATCCAGTCCAGGTAGGTGCGAATAATGCCCACTTCCGGCGCGGCCGCGGGCATCATGGCCAGCCGGCTGAGTTCCTTGTCGGCTTTGGCTTTCACTTCCTCCGGCAGGTTGACCTCGGCCAGTTTGTCGCGCAGTTCGTTGATCTCGGCCGAGGTGGCGTCAAGTTCGCCCAGTTCGTTTTGGATAACGCGCATTTGCTCGCGCAAAAAGTATTCGCGCTGGCCTTTATCAACTTCCTGCTGCACCTGGTCCTGAATTTTGGTTTCCAGTTCCAGCACATCCAATTCCTGGGCCAGCATAATACTCAGCCGCTGCAAGCGGGTGGTGGGGTCGCCGGTGTCTAAAATTTGCTGGCGCTGCTCCACATCAAAATCCATCACCGAGGCGATCATATCGGCCAGCCAGCCCGGCTCATCGATGTTCATGGCGGCCACGTAGGCGTCGTCGGGCACGTTGCGGTTGAGCTGCACGCATTTTTCAAACAGGGCCAGCACCGCCCGCATCAGCGCGTCGGACGACAGGTTTTTCTCGTTGTCTTCTTCAACCCGGCGCACCCGCACCAGCGGGTACGGCTCGTCGTGGATGAGTTCCAAAATCTCCACCCGGCGATGTCCCTGCACCAGAATATTGTTGCTGCCGTCCGGCATTTTGAGCATGCGGCCAACCACAACTTCGGTGCCAAAGGCATACAGGTCCTCCAGCGTGGGATTTTCCTGGTCGGGGTCACGCTGAGTGACCACCACCAGTTGCTGCCGGTCGTGGAGCGCCGCTTCGAGCGCCCGGATTGACCGTTCTCGCCCGACAAACAGGGGGGTCAGCATTCGGGGAAAAACAACCGTATCCCGCACCGGCAACAGCGGCAGTTCTATCTCTTCCTCATCATCATCAATTAACAGGTCAAAATCTCTTTCAGATGGCATCATTCTCTAACTAAAGTTCTCCAAAAATTGTTAGCCAGTAACCGTTGCGTCTTCAAGCTGGCGCAGAATTTCTATTTGGGGGTACCAATATTCCCTGGCTTCACCCACCAGATACAGCGAGCCGGTCACCAGCAACAGTTCGTCAGCCTTGATAGACCGCAGGGCCAGTTCGACACCGGCCAGAATGTTGGGCGCCGTGACCACCACGGCCGCGGGCGCTGTTTCCTCAATTATATTAGCCAGTTCGTTTGGTGGCAAAGACGGTTTACCAAAAACGGCGGGTGCGGTGACAATAAAGCGATTAACATGCGGCGTCAGCACGCGAATCATCTCCGCCGCGTCTTTGAGGCGGATCATGCCCACCAGCGCGGTGATGGGCCGGCCGGGGTACATCTCGCGGAGGCTGTCCATCAGCACGGCCATTTTGTGGGGGTTGTGCGCCCCGTCCAAAATAACCGGCGGCTGCGACTGCACCAGCTCCAGCCGGCCGGGAAAGCGCACCGCGGCCAAACCCTGCTCGATGGCCGCCGGCGGCAGCGGCAACTTTTCAAACTGAGCCAGCACATCCAGCGCGGCCACGGCCAGCGCGGCGTTGGCGTGCTGAAAGCGGCCGGGCATGGCCACGCGCAAATTGTCAAACCGCCGAAACGGCGTTTGCACCGACAAAAGATTATCCCGCACCGAAAATGAGAAATCGTGCTCCAGCCGGAACAGCCGCGCCCCTTTGGCAGCCGCCTCCGCTTCGATGATCGCCAGCGCGGCCGGGTTGGTTTCGGCGGTAATGGCCAACCCGCCCGGCTTGATGATGCCGGCTTTGTGGCGGGCCACGCTGGCCAAATCTGGCCCCAACACGTTGAGATGGTCCAGATTGACATTGGTAATCACCGCCAGCCGGGCCGGCAGCACGTTGGTGGGGTCAAAGCGGCCGCCCAGCCCGGTTTCGATGACGGCCCACTCTACCCGTTGTTGGGCCAGCCACAAAAACGTGAGGGCCGTCCAGGCTTCGCTGAAGCGCAAATCGTTAAAAGGGCGGCCGGCGGCCAGCCAGCGGGCGTGGAGTTGTTTGAACTGTTCCACCAGCGCCACAAACTCTGAGGGCGAAATCAGCCGGTCATCGACCATCAATTTTTCATTGCAGATTTGCAGAAACGGGCTGATGTGCCGGCCGGTGCGCAGGCCGGCGGCGCTCAAAATGGCGGCCAGCATCGCCGCCACCGAGCCTTTGCCGCTGGTGCCGGCCACGTGAATGGAATTAAACTGCGTGTGCGGGTGGCCGGCAAACTCCAGAAAATCGGCGGTGCGGGCCAATTGGGCCGTAAATTCGGCCTGCCGGGTGGCCGGGCTTTTGGGGGTGAAATAACGCGCGCCGGTAGGATCGGTGATCAGGCTATGCAGCCACTCAATCTGCCGCCGGTAGTCGGCCAGAATCGCGGCAAAACTCACAGCGTCAACGCGCTCGACAGCCCGCGTTCGGCCTGCTCTACCAGCTTTTCCGAGGGGTACCAGTACTCGCGGACATTGCCCAGCAAATAAAACGAGCCCGTAACCCAGACCAGATCGTCGGCGGCGGCCAGCGACAGGGCGTAATCGAGCGCTTCCAGCGGGTCGTGCACCACTTCGATGCGCAAATTGGGGGCCATGTCGGCGGCCAGGTGGGCCAGCTTTTCAGCTTCCATCGGCTCCCAGATGCTTTTGTCCAAATGAAACTGGGAAATTATCAGCCGGTCGGTGTGGGTGATCACGGCGGGCAGCATATCGGCGGCGGCTTTGTCGGATTTGAGTCCCAGCAGGGTGATGCGCCGTTTGTCGCCGTACAACTGGTCGATGGCCTGGCGGGCCACGGTGATTTTTTCCGGGTTGTGCGCGCCGTCCAAAATTACCAGCGGATTTTGCTGCACAATTTCAACCCGGCCGGGGATCATCGCCTGGCGCAAACCGCGTCGAACCGCGTCTTCCGGGACTGAAAAGCCCGGCAGTGAATGTACCGCGGCCACGGCGCAAGCGGCGTTGATTCGCTGGAAATCGCCTTTGAGGCCCAGCTCAAGATTGGCGTAACTTTGCTCCGGCAGGTTGACGGCGAACGTGCCGTCATCGTGCAAAATAACATTGAAATCCCGCCCAAATTCCAGCAGGCGGGCGTATTTTTGGCGGCAGCGTTTGGCCACAATCCGGCGCACGGTGGGCTGCCGAAACCCGCTGATAACCGTTTGCCCGGCTTTGATGATGCCGGCTTTATCGCGGGCAATCTTTTCCACGGTGTCGCCCAAAATGGCGGTGTGGTCCAGCCCCACGTTGGTCAGTACGGCGACGCGGGCATCGATGACGTTGGTGGCGTCGAGCGAACCGCCCAGCCCCACCTCGATGACCGCGGCGTCAACCGCCTCGCGCTGAAACAGCAAAAAGGCCAGCGCCACGTGGGCCTCAAAATAACTGGGCAGGCCAAACGGGTTTTCAGCGGCAACGCGGGCAATGGCCGGTTTGATGTCGGCGTAGATTTCTGCCAGGCGGCTGGTTGAGGCCACGTTGGCGTCAATTTGGTGGCGCTCGTTGAAAATTTGCAGGTGCGGCGACATATGCAGGCCGGTTTTGTAGCCGGCTTCGGTGAGAATGGCGGCAATCATGGCCGAGGTGGAACCTTTGCCGGAGGTGCCGCCAACATGAATGGACGGATAGGCCCGGTGGGGATTGTCCAGCAGTTCCAGCAGTTGGGCAATCCGTTCCAGGCGCAGGTTAACAGCGGCGCTAAAGGGGTTGGGCCGAATCAGCTCGATAAATTCGCGCTCCAACCCCAGATACAGTTCATAGACAGATTGATCGGCCATTTACGCCTGCAACAACCGGGCAATTTCCTGCTCGGCCACTTCCGGTTCAAGTTTTTTAAAGAGCGGTTCGGGCTGGCGCAGCGCCTGCCCCGGCTGGAGCTGGCTGGCCTGCCAGCGGCCAACAGCGTCGGTGGCATCGTAGCGCAGGGCCATGTGAACGCGCTCGGTTTCGGTGTACTCTTCGGTGTACTGGCGGCCAAAAAGCTGGCCCTCGTAGCCCAGATATTCGTGCAATTTTTGGCAGGTGTGCGGCAAAAACGGAGCCAACAGCACTTTCAAATTGTCGATGACCCGCAGCGTGACGTAAATGGCCGTCCCGGCCGCGGCGGGGTCTTCTTTGATGGCCTTCCACGGCGCTTTGCCATCGAGGTAAACGTTGGTGGCTTTGGCCAGCCGCATGGCTTCTTCCAGCCCGGCCTTTAATTTAACCGCGCCCAGCAGATCGCCCATCGTTTGAAAGCCGGCCTCGACTTCGGCCAGAATATGCCGGTCGGCCTCGTCCAGCCCGGCCGGGCCAATCTCCGGCACGCGGCCGTCAAACCGTTTGTAGGCAAAGCCGAGCACCCGGTTAACCAGATTGCCCCAGGTGGCCACCAGCTCATCGTTGTTGCGGCGCACAAAATCGGTAAAAGTGAAGTCGGTATCGCGGCTTTCCGGGGCGATGGCGGTGAGGTAGTAGCGGATGGGGTCGGGGTCGTACCGTTCCAGCAGGTCGGGCGCCCAAATAGCCCAATTGCGGCTGGTGCTGAGCTTTTGGCCTTCCATATTGAGGTACTCGTTGGCCGGCACATCGAAGGGCAGATTGAGCCGTTTGGCCGGGTCGGTCTCGTACAGGCGGCGGCCGGTGGCCATCAATTCGGCGGGCCAGATCACGGTGTGAAACGGGATGTTATCCTTGCCGATGAAGTAGTAGGTTTTGGCCGCCGGCCGGTACCACCACTCCTTCCACTGTTCCGGCTGGCCAATGTTTTTGGCCCATTCCACGCTGGCGCTGAAGTAGCCGATGACCGCCTCAAACCACACGTACAGCCGTTTGTGCTCGTAACCGGCCAGCGGCAAGGGGATGCCCCACTCGATGTCGCGGGTGATGGCCCGGCCTTTGAGGCCGTCTTTGGCGTATTGCAGGCTAAAATTGATAACGGTTGAGCGCCAATGCTCCTTGCCGTTGCTCAGGTAATCGAGCACATCCTCATTGAGTTTGGCCAGGTCAAGATAGAAATGCTCGGTTTCACGCAGCACCGGCGTTGAGCCATCGTTTTTGCTGCGCGGGTTGATCAGGTCGGTCGGGTCCAGCAGACTTTTGCAGTTGTCGCACTGGTCGCCGCGCGCGCCATCGTAACCGCATTTGGGGCAGGTGCCTTCAATGTAGCGGTCGGGCAAAAAGCGGCTTTCGGTTTCGGAGAAGAATTGCTGCTCGGTGTGGGTGTAGATGAAGCCGTTGTTGTAGCACGCCGAAAAGATGTCCTGCGACACCTGATAGTGGTTTTCGGTGTCGGTGTGGGTGAACAAATCATACGTCACGCCGATATCCTGAAACGTTTGCAGAAAACGCAGGTGAAAGCGCTCAAACACCTCTTTGGGCGTTTTGCCTTCGGCGTCGGCGCGGAGGGTGATCGGCGTGCCGTGCGAATCTGAGCCGGAGACCATCAGCACGTTGTTGCCAATCAGCCGGTTGTAGCGGGCAAAAACATCGGGGGGGAGATAAGCGCCGGCCAAATGGCCAATGTGCAGATCGCCGTTGGCGTAGGGCCAGGCGGTGCAAACTAAAATATTCTCAGCCATAGTTGGTTTATCCTTGTAATTCCATTAAACACCGGATGGCGAATTATGAATTATGAATGACGAATGACGAATGACCAATGACCAATGACCAATAACATGGTTTAACCGATCATTCATAATTCATAATTCATAATTGGTGATTGATAATTGTAACTAATCGTACAATCCCTGGCGGTCGTTGCGGCGCACGGTAAAAATATCCTGGATCATCCGCAGCGTATCCTTCACCGGGTGCACTTTGCTCTCGGATTGGGCGTACCAGTGAATCGGCACCTCGATGATCTTATAGCCGCGCTTGCGGGCAATGTACAGCACTTCCACGTCAAAGCCAAAGCCATTAATGGTTTGCCGCGAGAACAGCTCTTTTACCACCGACCGGTGAAAACACTTAAAGCCGCACTGGGTGTCCTCAAATCCCGGCACCGCCAGAATTTTGACCAGAAAATTAAACACGCGGCCCATTAAGTGGCGGTACGCCGGTTCATTGTAGCGCACCGCCCCCACTCCTTCACGCGAACCAATGGCCACATCAAAGCCGTTTTGCTGCGGCGGCAAAAACTTAGACAGTTCAGTCACGGGCATGGCCCAGTCGGCATCGGCAAAAAACACATATTCGCCACGGGCCGAAAGCATGCCCTGTTTAACTGCGTGGCCTTTGCCGCCGTGCCCGGGTTGCAGCAGCCGCACAAACGAGAATCGCCCGGAAAATTCTTTGACAATCTCTGCGGTCTGGTCCAAACTGCCGTCATCAACAACAATGACTTCGGCCTTAAAAACCTGGTCCTGTACAAATTCTGCAACTTTTGGGAGTGTCTGCGGCAAACGATTTTCTTCATTGTAAGCCGGCACGATGATTGACAAAAAGCAGGAGGATTGATCGCCGTTAATAGTAACTTCTCCACTCAAGGCAGAATCATCATTCTGCGATATAAAACACTGAATGATACACAACCCCCTAACTTTTGGCAAAATTATTTAGAGTCGAGCTGGTTTAATCGCGCCCGGTTTGTTATAATCAGCCGTTAGATTTGCGACCACGAGTAATTTTTGTAAATGACCGCCAATACTGCAATCAAAACCGACTCCGCCGCTATTCGGCGGCGGCGCAATCTGGGGCTGGCGCTGGCCCTGTTTTTGTTTGCCGTGTACCTGCTGGTTTACCGGGGCGGATTTCACTCGGTGGATGAAGTGTCGATGTTTGCCGTAACCGAAAGCCTGGTTAAATTTGGCCGGGTCAACACCGATCAAATTGCCTGGACGCAGTGGACCACCAGCCAGGCCGAGGCCCAGGGCTTTTTTGGGGCCGACGGCCACGTTTATTCCAAAAAAGGGCTGGCCCTGTCGCTGGCGCAGGCGCCGCTGTACGGGCTGGCGCTGGTCACACCGGGGCTGGGCATGCTGCAAACCGTGTCGCTGCTCAACGCCGGAGTCACCGCGCTGACCGGCCTTTTTATTTTTATGTTTCTGTGGCGGCTGGGCTACGCCGCTCCAATCAGCGCCGCCGCCGCGCTTGTCTTTGGGCTGGCGACCATCGCCTTTGTGTACGCCAAATACCTGTTCAGCGAGCCGCTGGCCGGGCTGCTGCTGCTGCTGGCGGCTTATATGCTACTGGCTTACCGGCAGGAAGGCGGGCTGCGCCACGTAGTCATCGCCGGGCTGGCGGCGGGCTTTGCCGTGCTGGCCCGGGCCAACAATTTGTTTCTGCTGCCAATTTTTGGCCTGTACCTGCTGTGGGTAGCGGGTCAGCGGGTCAGCGAATCAGCGAATAACAGCAGGGCCGCAGAGCCGCAAAGTCGCAGGGACGCAGAACCGCACCGAACTCGCCACCCGCAACTCGCAACACGCATCACGCAACACGCTTTTTATCTGATCCAGCCCGATGCCCTAAAAGCCGTCGCCGCCTTCCTGCTCTCCCTGGCCATCCCCGGCGCAATTTTGCTGAGCTATAACGCCGCCCGCTCCGGCAACCCGCTGCAAACCGGTTATGATTTGACTCTCTTTTCGCCCAACATCTTACTGGGTTTGTACAAATTGCTGTTCAGCCCGCTGCGCGGCTTTTTTGTTTACTCGCCGGTGCTGCTGCTGAGCCTGCCCGGCTGGTGGGCGCTGCGCCGCCGCACCCCCGCCGAAGCGTGGCTTTTTGCCGGGCTGACCGGGGTCACGGTGGCCCTTTTTTCGGCCTGGTCCTCCGGCGAGGGGCTGTCGTGGGGCAGCCGCTTTTTAGTGCCGGTCACGCCCTTTTTCGCCCTCTGCCTGGCCCCGATTTTGGATTTTGGATTTTGGATTGACGACCTGTGCCCGCCAGGGTATTTACGAAAATCCAAAATCCAAAATCTAAAATCTAAAATTATTTTACGCCTTACATTTTACATTTTAACCGCCCTCTCCCTGCTCATCCAGTTCCTCGGCGCGATCATCAACCCGTGGGCTTTCCTGTCGCAATTGCAAACCGATTTTGGCGGCGAGTTCTTTTTGGAAAACACCGCCGCCCTGTACAACCCGCGCTACAGCCAGATTTGGGGCCAGCTCCAATCGTTTGGCGTGGCCAACTCCGATCTGGTCTGGTGGCAGCCGGCAGGCTTCGACGCCGTCGCCTGTGGCCTGAGCCTGTTGCTGGTTTTGCTGACCGGCTGGTTTTTGTGGCAGATTCTCGCCAAGTCGCAAAGTCGCAAAGCCGCAAAATTACCCGCAGACACGCAACACGCAACTCGCGATTCGTCATTCGCTAGTCGCAATTCGCAATTCACCACAGCCGCCCTCATCCTGCTCGCCGCCGGAATCATCGTTTTTCTGCTCACCCGCTACAACCATACTGACCAGCAGTTCGGCCCGCCCAACGACGGCTACAGCCAGGCGCTTGCCGAAGTGGCCGCCGCGGATACCGCCCCCGGCCCGATTATCACCGTGGCCCAATACCACTACCACGTGCCCATGAACCGTTTCAAAGCGCGAGTGCCGCTCATCGGCCTGGCCCAGCAAACGCCGCCGCTGCCAGAAACCGCCCTGCCGCTGCTGGCCGCGGCCACCGCCGCCGATACCACTCGGCTCGTGACGCTCGGTTTTGCGCCGGCCGCGCTGGACAACGCCGCCGAGCAGTGGTTGGCTGAAAATACGGCCAAAATCAGCGATGACTGGCGCGATGACAGCGTCCGGCTGGTTACGTTTACCGCCGCCGTGCCCGCCGAAGAGCGCGACATCACTGCCAACTTTGCCGGCCTGATCCGGCTCGATGGCCTCCGCACCAACCCAATCACGCGGCCCGGCGCGCCGCTGCCGGTGGAACTGCGCTGGCAGGCGCTGGCTCAGCCGCCCACCGATCTGACCACATTTGTCCAACTGCTCAACATCGACGGGCAGGTAGTGGCCCAAACCAACAGCCCGCCGCAGGGCGGTTACGCGCCCACCTCCGGCTGGCAGCCGGGACAGACAGTCACCAGCCGCCACGGCCTGCCCCTGCCCCCCGCCGACCAGCTCCCGCCCGGCGATTACCGGCTCATTGCCGGCTGGTTCAATCCCGCTACCGGCCAGCGCCTGCCCACCGACTCCGGTCCGGATTTTGCCGATTTGGGCGTGGTTACAATTAGCAATGAACAATGAGCAATGAGCAATGAACAATGAACAATGAACAATTACGAATTGTGAATTATGAATAACTGTTTAAACTCTGTCATTGGTCATTCATCATTGGTTATTCGTCATTGGTCATTCGTCATTCGTCGTTCGTCACTCGCTCTCACTCTGCTGGCGTTTGCCCTGCGAGTCTATCGCCTGGATTCCCAGAGCTACTGGATTGACGAAGCCTGGACGCTCCGCTTTGCCCATATGCCGTGGGCCGAGTTGTGGCGCTGGCTCAGCACCGAGGAACTGCACCCGCCGCTCTACTTCCCGCTGATGCATCTGTGGGTTTCGTTAATCGGCGATACCGAGTTTGCCACCCGTTTTGTCTCCGCCGGGGTCAGCCTGCTGGCCGTACCGCTCACCTACCGGCTGGGTGCGACGCTGGGCGACCGGCGGCTGGGGCTGATCGCCGCGCTGCTGATGGCCGTGGCTCCGTTTCAGGTGTGGCACGGGCAGGATGCCCGCAACTACGCCATGCTCACCACCGCCGCTGCGCTCAGTCTGTGGGCGTTTGTGTCGCTGTGGCAGGGCCGCCGGGGTTGGGGCTGGTGGCTGCTGTACGTTATCGGCACGGCTTGGACGGTGCTCAGCCACTACCACGGGCTGGCCGTGGTTGGCGTGCAGGGCTTGTGGCTGCTGCTCACCCTGCCCCGGCGCGGGCTGCGACCGGTGCTGGTTTGGGCCGGCGCGCTGCTCCTCAGTCTGCTGCCGCTGGCGGCGTGGCTCAGCGTGGGGCCGCGCCTGCTGGCCAGCGCTCACTGGCTCACCCTGGTGCCGCTGGCCGAATCGTTTGGCCTCGGCGCTATCGCCTACAGCGTGGGGCAGATGGTGCCCGCCCCCACCGCCGCCTGGCTCACCGCGCCGTTTGTCGTTTTTTACCTGCTCGGCCTGCTCTACGCCGCCCGCCGCCCCCGCTGGGGGCGCTGGCGCGGCTGGGAAATGTTGCTGTTTTTGCTCAGCGCCACGCTGGCCCCCAACGTGGCCGCCTGGGTGTTCAGCCTGCTGCGCACCCCGGTTTATATGGAACGCTACCTCATCCCGGTGCAAATCGCCTTTTTGCTGGCCGTCGCTGCCGGCGTCATCGGCGCTGCCGATGGATTGGCCCGGTTGGCCCGGCGACACCAACCCGCCGTCCGTGCTGCCGCCGGCCTGCTCAGTTTGCTGGTTCTGCTCGGCGTTAGCGGCTGGGTGCTGGCGCAGCATTACACCAACCCGATGTACGCCAAAGAGGACTGGCGCGGCGTGGTGCGCACCATCGAACAATTCAGCCAGCCGGGCGACGCCATTCTGCTGACCGGCGACGGCGGCGAAATGCTGCTGGCCTATTACTACCGCGGCGACCTGCCGGTCTACTTCAATTTTAACACCCCCGTCCCGCCGCCCGATGACGCCCGCCGCCAGCTCGCCGACATCACCGCCGATCACCGTCGCCTGTGGTTTACGCCCTACGGCGCGCCCATCGACCCACTGCTGGAAAGCTGGCTGGCCGAAAACAGTTACCCGGCCTGGCACAGTTGGATTGGCCGCAAACGGCTGGCCCTGTACGGGTTACAGGCCGATGACTCTCGCACCGAGCCGCTCAACGCCGCGATTGACCCGGCGGGCGGCGGGCCAACCCTGCTGGCGGCGACTCTGCCCGCCGGCCCCACTACCGCCGGCGATGTGCTGCCGCTGACGCTCACCTGGCAAACCAACGCACCGCTGGCCGCCGACGTGCAGTTGTCGCTGCGGCTGGTCAACCCGCAGGGTGATGTCTTTGCCCAAAGCGATTGGCCACCGCTGCCGCCGGCCTCGGCGTGGCCGCCCGGCCAGCCCCTCATCGACCGCCGCGCGCTGTGGCTGCCCGCCGATGTGCCGCCCGGCGATTATTTGCTGCAACTGGTCGTTTACCGGCCCGATACCGGCCAGCCGCTCGGCCAGCCGGTCACGCTGCCCAACGTTACCGTGACCGCCGCCCAAATTACACCGCCGCCCGACGCGCTGGCCATCCCCAATTTCGCCGCGCCCGCAAACGCGAGTATTCGCCATTCGCCAGCCGCCATTCAATTGGTTGGCCACGCTCTGCCCGCCGGCATTCAGCCCGGCCAGGAATTGTGGCTGTGGCTCTACTGGCTGGCCAACGCGCCCCTGCTGCCCGATACCGGGCTGCGCCTCACCCTGTCCGGCGGCGATGAAACGCTGACCACCGACCAACCGCTGGCCGAGTCGGTGGGGCCGCTGACCAGCTGGCAGCCGGGGCAGGTGCGCCGCGCCGTGTATCACTTGCCCACCAGCCCGCGCTTCGCCGGCGACTCGCTGGAGGTGCGGGTTGCGGCGGCCGGCCAGCCGGACATCAGCGTGGGGCAGGTGCGGCTGCAAACCCGCCCGCACGTTTTTGAGCCGCCGGCCATTGCCAGCCCGCTCAACGTGGCCTTCGGCGATCCGCCATTAATCACGTTGCTCGGCTTCGATGCCAACGCCATCGACAACACGCAACACGCGCTGATTTTGTATTGGCAGGCAAACTCAGACTTCGACACCAGCTACACGGTTTTTGTGCAACTGCTCAACCCGGCCGGGCAGGTGGTGGCCCAACAGGACAGCCAGCCGCTCGGCGGAGCCGCGCCGACCACCACCTGGCTGCCCGGCGAAATCCTGTCCGACCCGTACACGCTCAACCTGCCGCCGGAGTTGCCGCCGGGCGACTACCGGTTGATCGCCGGGCTGTACGACCCCGTCACCGGCCAGCGGCTGCTTACGGCCTCCGGCGCTGATTTTGTGGAATTACCGCCAGTTACGGTAAGATAATCAAGTTGGGTGTGTTGGGTAGGTTTGGTGAGTTTGATGAGTTGGGCAAGTTGGTAAACCTGGCACTCACCGAACTCACCTAACCCATTAAACTTACCCACTCATTCTACTCACCAAACTTTGAGGTGCGCCGCTTTGAAACGTTGGACTCGCGTTGACTGGATCATCATTTTAGGTTTTGCCGCGCTGGTGGCGCTCTTTTTCTGGCGCATCCTCACCCCCAACCCGGCCGACCGCCAATCCTTCCCCCCCGGCGATTTTTACGACCAGTTTTGGGCCTTTACCACCTTTGAGGCCCGCGAACTGAGCGCCGGCCGGCTGCCGCTGTGGAATCCGTACACCTTTGCCGGCGCGCCTTTCTGGGCCGATGTCCAATCGGCGGTGCTGTACCCGTTCAGCCTGCTGGCGCTGGCCCTGTCGGCCCCGTGGGGTTTTTCGGCCTTCGCTCTGGAATTGGAAGCCATCTTCCATTTTTGGCTGGCGGCACTGTTTATGTACCTGTTTGCCCGCGATGTCACCGGCAGCCGGCCCGCCGGCGCTATCGCCGCGCTGGTGTGGGCGTTTGGCGGTTATCTGACCGGCTACCCCAGCCAGCAGCTCGCCGTGCTGGAAGTGGATGTCTGGCTGCCGCTCATCCTCTTTTTCATTTATCACACGTTTGCAGCGGCAAGCAGCGGGCAGAAAACGTCAACCTTCATCCCTCAACCTTCAGCCTTAATTCTGGCCGGTACGGCCTTTGGCATTGCCTTGCTGGCCGGCCACCCGCAGAGCTATTTAATTGTAGGCTACATCAGCAGCGCCTATCTGCTCTTTTTAAGCTGGGACACACAGAGTCGCAGCGCCGCAGAGTCGCAAAGTCGCAAAGCCGCAGAACTGAACCCTCAAAACTCAAAACTCAAAACTCTTCAGCTTTCAGCCTTCAGCCTTCGTCTTTCAGCCTTATTTGCCCCCCTGCTCATCTTTCTGCTGATTGCGCTGGGGCTGGCGGCCATCCAGTTTATCCCCGCCGCCGAATACACCCTCCACTCCGTCCGTGCCGAAGGCGCCTATGCCAAAATGTCCGGCGGCTTTCCGCTGATCGATCTCATTCAACTGCTGCTGCCGGGGCAGGTGAGCGTTTACTCGCCGCTGTACGTGAGTGTGATGGGACTGCTGCTGGCCGGCTGGGGCGCGCTGACCGCGCCCACTCGCCAGACCGTTTTTTGGGCGCTGGTGGCCGGGCTGGCGCTGCTCATTTCGCTGGGCGGCAACACCTTTTTGTACAGCCCGCTTTATTTGAGCGCGCCCGGTTTTTCTATTTTTCGCGGGCAGGAACGCTGGGCGCTGGCCGTGGCTTTCAGCCTGTCGCTGCTGGCCGGGTACGGCTTTAAACAATTATCAATTACCAATGATCAATTATCAAAAAAACCGCTTTCCGTAAATCGGGATTTGTCCTCGCTGTTAAAAATCACGCGCTACCTGCTCCTGCTGGCCGTCTTGCTCACCCTGGCCTTTTTCTTTGGCTTGACCAACACCGGCTGGACGCCCGCCAGCCCGTTTTACGGCCTGCTCGGCGCGGCCACCCGGCTGACGCTGGTGGCGGCGCTGGCCGGGCTGGTGTGGCTGCTGGTTCCCCGATTGCCCGGTGGGGTGCTGGCGCTGCTGGTCGGCGGGCTGATCTGCTTCGATCTGTTCAGCGTCAACTGGCAGACGAATCTCTACCCCCAGCCGCCGGAGTGGCACACCCGGATGCCCGCCGCCGTCGAAGCCATTAAAACCGATGCCGCCGGCTCACCGGGCGAGCCGTTCCGCGTGTACAACGAGTTTCGCCTGTACGATAATTACGGCGTGCCGTTTGAGTTGGAGGATTTGTGGGGCGCCAGCCCGCTGCGCCCGGCCCGCTACGACCAATTTCTGGCCCCGCCCATGCCCATCGAACGGACGTGGGAGCTGCTTAACGTGAAGTATGTGATCACCTGGCGGCAGGAGTTGTTTGTCCCATCGACCATTATTTACCAGGAAGCGGCTGCCGATGGCGCAACTTACGCCCACCGGCTCAACTCGGTTGGCCCCCGCGCCTGGTTAGTTGACCACGTTGAAATTGCCACCGACGCCGCCAGCCTGCAAAAAATGGCCGATCCCAATTTTGATCGCTGGTCCATCGCCCTGCTGGAGGAGCGAGTCAGCGAGTCAGCGAATCTGCGAATAGACGAATTGACGAATGACGCGCCGGCCGATGACGCAACCCGCAACTCACAACACGTGTCACTCGTCACCCGTCACTCGTCACTCGTCACTTACCAAATTTCTACCCCCGCTCCGGCGCTGCTGCTGCTCAGCGAGCCGGATTACCCCGGCTGGCAGGCCACCGTCGATGGCCAGCCGGCCCCGGTTTTGCGCGCCGACTACGTGCTGCGGGCCGTGCCCGTGCCCGCCGGCGAACACACCGTTGAACTGCGCTTCCGCCCGCTCAGTTTCACCGTGGGCGCGGTGGTCAGCGGGGTTACGCTGGCGGCCATCAGCCTGCTGCTCATTATCTTTGCTGTGCGAGGTCGATCCCGTGAACCGGCTGTCAGTTAAATTCACCCAACAAAAATTTTTGTGGCCGGCGGTGGTAGCCGTATTTCTGGTTGCTTTCTTTTTTCGCTTTTACCGCCTGGCCGATCACCCGCTCGGCATTTTTTTTGACCCGGCGATCAACGGCCTCGATGCCGAGCGGCTGATGCAGCGCGGCGGGCCGGTTATCTTTTTCCCCACCAACGGCGGCCGCGAAGCCATGTTCATGTACATGCTCATCCCCTCGATCTGGCTGTTTGGCAGCACGCCCTTTGCCCTGCGCGCCGTTACCGCCACGGCCAGCCTGCTCAACGTGGTGCTGCTTTTTGCCTTCATTTACCAATTACGAATTACGAATTATGAATGGCGCAATTCACGATTATTCTTCGCCCTGCTCACCGCGCTGACGCTGGCCACCATGCCGTGGGCCACCGAGGTGAGCCGGCTGGGCCAGCGGCCGGTGCTGGTGCCGCTGCTGGCCGTGCCCATCTTCTGGTTTTTCCTGCGCGGCTGGGCCAGCGGCCGGCCCGGCTGGTTCATTGCCAGCGGGGCGCTGCTGGGACTGGCCGGCCACACCTACTCCGCCGCCCGGCTGCTGCCGCTGATTTTGCTGCTGGCGCTATTGCCGGAATTTTTTATCAGGAGTCGGGAGTCAGGAATCGGGAGCCAGGAGTCAGAAACGCAGAGTCGCAAAAACGCAGAGTCGCAAAAAAAACCGCAACACGCAACACGCCACCCGCAATTCAAAATTCAAAATTCAAAATTCTTCGGTCTGCTCCTTTTTGCTGCCGTCGCGGGTGTGGTTTTCGCGCCGATGGGCTGGTATCTGCTCACCCACCCGGCCCAATTCACCGAACGCGCCGGCTCGGTGATGGTCTGGAATTTTCTAAACACGCCCGCCGCCATCGCCGCCGAAATTGGCCACAACGCGCTGCGCGTGGCCGGCTTTTTCTGCTGCGCCGGCAGCCCCAACCCCATTTTTGGCCTGCCGGGTTATCCCGGCCTGTCGCCGCTGCTGGCCCCGTTTTTGTTGCTGGGGCTGGCCCTCGCGCTCAAAAACTGGCGCAACCTGTTTTACCGGCTGGCGGCGCTGTGGTGGCTCATCGGCGTTGCCCCCTCCGTCATCGCCATCGAAGCGCCACACCCGCTGCGCATGCTCGCCGCGCTGCCGGCCACGGCCATTTTGGTGGCGCTGGGGCTAAGTCAAGTGCCGATGATCAGTTATCAATTATCAAAAAAACTGCCCCCCCGTTTCCAAAGTTACGGATTACATTATCTGTTGCCCATCCTGCTCATTTTGCTACCGCTGCCCGGCCTGTTTCGCGCCTATTTCATCGACTGGACGGCCCGGCAGGACACCCGTGGCGCGTACGATTACGGGGCCATCGCCATCAGAGATGCAGTACTGGCTCACGCCGATGACTCAACCGCGGTCTATCTGCCGCTGGCGCGTTTTGGCGATTCCCCGCTGCTGTATTATTTGAGCGGCTCGTTTGTGCGCGAAGCTCGCACGACCGTGACGCCGGCCCCCAACGCCATCGTTATTGCCCCGGAGAAAAACGCCGCCGACACTGCCTGGGTGCGGTTGTTCAACGGCAAAGCGACGGTTTTGCCACCGCTCAATCCGTTTGGCCAGCAGCTCATCCAATCTGCGCTGGCCGGCGACGCCGCCCAAACCATCTTCATCCCCTTCAGCAATGAACCCGCCGCCCGGCTGGCCCCGCTGGCCCAAAACCCGGCCCCCTACATTCAGGGGGTAACTGATGTGTTTGAGGCGTCTTTTGGCGCGTTTGAGCTGACCGGCGCTACCTATCCTCAAATTATCGCTTCTCCGGGCGCGCTGCCGGTAACGCTTTTTTGGCAGGCCAACCGGCCCGTACGCGACGAAGTTGAAGTGCTGGTTAGGCTGGTGGATGACAGCCAGCGTGCCTGGGGCAACGGCGACGCCCGGCCCACCGGTTGGGCCTACCCCACCTCGTGGTGGCGGCCCGGCCTGGACCAGATTGCCGCCCAGCATCAAGTGCAACTTGACAACGCCCTGCCGCCCGGCCGCTACCGGCTGGCGATTTCGGTGTTTGATCCCGCTACCGGCCAACGCTGGCCGCTGGCCGGCGGCCGCAGCGATTCGCCGGACACCTTTTTTATCGGCCCGCTCAAAGCGCCCCTGCCGCCGCCCGCCGATCAGCCGCCGCTGCTGCCCGGCCCGCCCCTTTTTGGCAATGAAATTGAGCTGCTGGGTTACCGGCTGGAGCCGGCTTCGCTCACGCCCGGCGGGTCGGTTCGGTTGGATTTGCTGTGGCAGGCGCAAACAACCCCGGCGCAGGATTACACCGTGTTTATTCATCTGCTCGACGAAGCCGGCAATCAGCTCGGCGGCAGCGACTCGCCGCCGCTGGCGGGCAGCTACCCCACCAGCATCTGGTCGCCCGGCGAGCGCATCCTCGATCCGCACACCCTGCCCCTGCCCGCCGATTTGCCCGCCGGCGATTATCGGCTGGCGTTGGGGCTGTACCATCAACCCACCGGCCAGCGTCTGTCGCTCAGCCTGCCGGATGGCTCGCCCGCCCCGGATGGCCGCTGGCTGCTGCCGCAGCCGCTGTCGATAGAGCCGTGATTTTATGTAAACATTAAATTTTCATTTGACCATAACCTAAAGTGACGATATACTTAACCATAACTGCGTACATTAAATTCCAGATGTAAACACTCAACACCCCGGGAGGTGAAATTAAGAAACCAGAAAATTTACCGATCGCACCCGCTCGGGACGCCACAAAGGAAATTGGAATGCGCAAAATTGCGATTGTGGGCTTTAAAGGCGGAATTGGAAAAACCACCACCTGTGTCAATTTGGGGGCAGCGCTGGCCCTGCGCGGGCACAAGGTTTTGTTAATAGATACCGATACCCAGGCCAACCTGGCTGTATCTTTGGGTGTAAAAGACTATAAAGATTGTCTGGCCGACGTGTTGATTCGCAAAGCCAACGCCATAGACGTCATTGTTCAGGCCCGAAAGAATCTGGATTTGCTGCCCAGCAGCCTCAAGCTTTTCAAGGCCCAGCAGCGGATGGTGCTGGAGATGGCCCGTGAGGAGATTTTTGAGGAGCTGTTTGCCGACCTGGACGGCTACGATTATCAGTTATTAGATTGCGCGCCGTCGCTGTCACTGCTCACCATCAACGCCATTGTTTACGTGGATGAGGTGATCATTCCGGTGTCGATGGAAATGCTGGCCATGGCCGGCGCCGCTCAATTTATAAACTATCTCAAAGATATCAGCCGGGTGCTGGGCAAAAGCGCCGAAATCCGGTTGATTGTGCCAACCATGTACGATTCACGGCGGCGGGTGAGCAAACAGGTCATCAGGCTGCTCAAAGACCTGGGACCGCGGGTGGCCAAACCTATCCGAATTGACACCCAGATTTCCGAAGCGCCCGGTTACGGCAAAACCATTTTTGAGTATGCCCCGCGCAGCCGGGGTGCGGTTGATTACGCCCGGCTCACGGAAACGGTGGCCGAAATGCCGCCGCTGTCAACTAACAATACCAAACCAAACCCCGACGCTGGCGACGGGGAAGTCCAGGGAGGATAAATGACGCACATTATCTCAGTTGCCAACCAAAAAGGCGGTGTCGGAAAAACCACCACCACCATCAATTTGGGTGTTGCCCTGGCTCACATGAAAAAGAAAATCCTGCTGGTAGACCTTGACCCGCAGGGCGCGCTCTCGGCCGGGCTGGGCATCAAGCCCGGCGAACCGGAACACACCATCTACGAAGTCATCATGAATGAGCACGTTCCCATTAACCGGGCCATCACTCCGGTGCAGGCCTACCTGGATGTGATTCCGGCCGACAACGACCTGGCCGCCGCGGAAATTGAACTGATCCCCGAAATCCGGCGCGAGTTGGTGCTGCGCCGGGCCATTGAACCGCTGGACAACTGGTACGATTACATTCTGATCGATTGCCCGCCCAGCCTGAGCCTGCTCACAGTGAACGCCCTCTGCGCCAGTACCGGCGTTATTGTGCCGATGCAGTGCGAATTTTTTGCCATCCGCGTTATCAAAATGCTGCTCGACAGCATCAACCGCACCCGCGACCGCCTCAACCCCAACCTGGAACTACTGGGTATTTTGGCCACCATGTACTCTACCGGCACGGTTCACTCCCGCGAAGTGCTGGACGAACTGCGCGAAATTTATGGTGACAAAGTGTTCGAAATTGTTATTTATAACAGCATTCGCTTTGCCGAAGCCTCCGTGGCCCACAAAGCGATGATCGATTACGCCGGCAACCACAAAGGGGCGCGCGCCTACAAAAAACTGGCCGAAGAAGTGCTAAAATCCACCGATCAGGACAGCGTCTGATTTAAAGAAAATTAGCCGCAGAATTTTGTCAAACACCTCGATCCGACTATCATTCAACACCGAGGTGCTTGATTTTGAACGCTCAGTTTGTACCCCACACGGCCACCGCTCGCTGGTTGTTTGCCATCATTATTATTTTTACCGCGACCGCCGCCGTTTACAGCCTGGTTCTGCCCCTCGGTGAAGCCGCAGACGAATTTGAGCATTTCGCGCTCGTCCGCTTTATCGCCGAAAACCGCCGCCCCCCGCTCACCCTCGCCGAACAGCAAACCATCAGTGTTAAAGGTGATGCCTCGCCTTTTTATCACACTCTGGTGGCCCTGCTCACCCAGCATGTTAATGTTTCATCCCTGCCGGATCTGCCCGACCCCCGCCACCTGATTAAACGCGCCATCCCCACCGACCGGCTGCCCATCAAGGGGCTGTACCACACCGAGGACGAGTATTTTCCCTTTTACGGCATTGTGCTGGCCTGGCATCTGGCCCGGCTGGTGTCAATCCCGCTCGGTATCGCCACTATTGTGGCCGTATTTCTCACCGTCCGGCTGATAATTCCCCAGCGCCCATTTTTGGCGCTGGCTGCCGCCGGTTTTGTGGCCTTTATTCCGCGGTTCATCATTACCAGCGCCATCGTCAGCGATGATAATCTGGTCATCCCGCTGATCTCGTTTGCCCTCTACTTTTTGGTGCGCGTGGTTCAGGGCGATGTCCGCCGCCGCAACCTCATCGGCTTGGGGGTATTGCTGGGGCTGGCGGCCCTGGCCAAATATCACAGCCTGCTGCTGCTGCCGGTTGTCGCTGTGGGGCTGGCGTTTGCGGCCTGGCAGCAGAATTGGGGCTGGCGGGTGGGGTTACGCCGTGGAGCCATTCCGTTGCTGGCCTTTGCTCTGGTTGCCGGCTGGTGGTTTCTGTTTGTGGCCGCCAATTTTAACCGGGTTGAGCAGTTGGGCTGGGTTGAAGGGTTGGTTGCGCCCCTGGGCGACCCGGTGATTGCCGCCAGCGTCGATGAACTGGCGGATGATTCGCAGGACGAAAGCCTGGGCTACGAAACCGAACTGGGCGGGCCGGCCTGGGGCTGGCTGCTGTATCGCACCTTCTGGTTTCGGTTGGGGCGCGGCCACGTCATCGATGACCCAACCATCAACAGCCTGCTGGCGCTGCTGGCGCTGGCGGCGCTGGCGGGGCTGGGTGGGTGGGGCTTTGGGCAGCGCGCCCAAATTAGGGCATCACTCGGCCAACCGCGCGGCTGGCGGGCCGATGTACTGCTGCTGGCGCTCTATTTGGCGCTGATCTTTGGCCTGGTTTTAACCCGCTATCTGACCCTGCCCACCCGCGAAACCGCCCAGGGCCGTCACCTGTTCCCGGCGCTCAGCGCCATCGCCCTGTTTTTGGTGCTGGGGCTGAGCCAACTCCCGCCGCTCTTCAAACGGCGCGCCAACACCGACCGCTGGACAGCCGCACTTCTCACCGGCGGGCTGCTCGCCTTTAGCGCCATCACCCTGCCCGTGTTTGTTACACCAGTTTACTACCCCTACCTGCCCATCCGGCGGGCTGCCCCAGCGGGCCAGCCGGCGGCGGAGTTTTTTGCCGGCCAACTGGCGCTTCAACGCTATGGGCTGCCCACCGGCCCAACCAGCGCCGGCGACGCCGTGCCCGTAACCCTGTATTGGCAAACTCAGGCCGACCTGCGCCGCGACTATTTGCTCAGGCTGTGCCTGTTTGATAGCCGGAACCTGCCCGCCGCCTGCAAATTAACCCATCCCGCCGATGGCCGCCTGCCCACCCGCGCCTGGGAGCCGGGCTACACCCTACGCGATGAAATCCACATCCCCACGCCCGCCTGCCTGCCGCCCGGAAGTTACCAACTCCGGCTGGCTGTCCTGCCCCTGCGCACCGATTCCGCCGCCACCCAAACTGCCGCCCCCACCGAGTCCATCTCGTTGGGAGCGGTGAGGCTGGCCGCCGGCCCGGCCGATCAGCCCGGCGGGGATACCTTCTGGCTGGGCAGCGAGCGCTACCGGAGCGGCGAAATCAACCTGCCCCAGGTTCGCCAATCGCTCACGGTGGTCCGGCTCCGGCCCGCCGGGGACGAGGCCGCGTTTTCACTGGCCGCCGGTCAGGGCGATGCCCTCTGGCCGCCGGTTGCTCCGCCGCTGGTTTATCCCTGCTCTGCCGACACCGCCGCCGCCGTTTTTTCCTTTATCGCCGACCCCGGCGTTGCCCCCGGCCGCTATCAGCCCCGCGCCGCCCGCGAGATCGAGCCGCTGCCGCAGATTATTGTCAGCACCCGGCCGCGCAATTTTTCCCTGCCGGCCGCGGCGCAAACGCCGCCCAGCGCCACATTTGGCGCGGAACTGGCGCTGCCGGCCTACAGCCTGGACTCATCGCCGCGCCGGCCCGGCCAAACCATCGACATCACGCTAACGTGGCAGGCGCTCGATACCATGCCGCATCGCTACGTGGCCAGCCTTCACCTGCTTGATTCGGACGTGGCCATGTGGGGCCAGATCGATCACGTGCTGGGCGACGATTTTGAATATCCCAACATTTTGTGGGCGCCCGGAGAAGTTGTGTCCCAAACGCTCCGGCTACCCATCGATGAAGACGCGCCGCCGGGGCTGTACACCCTCGAATTCAGCGTTTACGACAAAATATCGGGCAATTTCGATTTTTTACCGGTTACCACCGCCGGCCCGGAACCGGCCAAACACGTCAACCTGGGCCAGATTCGGGTTCTGGACCCGGCCACCGGCCGCCCCCCAACCCAGCCTCTGGCCGTCACTCTGGGGGAGCAAATTGATTTGCTGGGGTACGATCTGTCCAACGTGCAGGCCGCCCCCGGCGATACTATCCAACTGGCGCTGCATTGGCAGGCTCGCCGGCAGCCGCAGGCCGATTACACCGTGTTCAGCCAACTGATTGGCCCGGACGGGCAGGTGTGGGGCCAACAGGACAACCAGCCGCAGGAGGGAAACTTTCCCACCTCAGCCTGGTCGGTGAACGAGCGGGTGATTGACCGCTTCAACCTGTCTTTGCCAGCCACAGCGCCGCCGGGCCGCTACCGGCTGCTGGTGGGCATGTACAACCTGGCCACCGGGCAGCGGTTGCCCGCCATAAC
This sequence comes from uncultured Caldilineaceae bacterium, assembly GCA_964407935.1. Taxonomy (GTDB): domain Bacteria; phylum Chloroflexota; class Anaerolineae; order 4572-78; family J111; genus J095. The sequence goes on along the minus strand of CAYOXS010000012.1, from coordinate 16,987 downwards.
TGCTGCCGGTCAATCTTTGCCGGATAACGCCATTGAACTAACCTCCATTTCGGTAAAATGAGCACGGTCTTATTTGTGGCAAAGCTTTATCATCGGCTAAAATCCAGAGCAGATTGGCCGGGCGAAACTGGCCAAATTGAGTGAAATCTTGAAAGCGACCGCATTACGCCCCCAAAAACAATATCTGCGCCTGCTTATCCTGCCGGTGCTGCTGCTGGCGCTGGCCCTGCGCCTGTTCCAACTCGATGCCCAATCCCTGCGCGGCGACGAGGCAGCGACCGTGCTGTATGCCGCCCTGCCCCTGTCTGAGTTGTGGGAACTGGCCCGCGTCACCGACCCCCACCCGCCGCTTTATTACGCCCTGCTCCATCCGTGGCAGGCCGCCCTCGGCGATAGCGCCTGGGTGATGCGCTTTGCCGGCGTGCTGGCCAGCGTGCTGGCCGTGGCCGCGCTCTACCGGCTGGCAAAATTGACCCGGCGCGGCGTCGCTCTCAGCCTGCTGGCCGCATTGCTGCTGGCCGTTAACCCGCTGCAAATCTGGCTGGCGCAGGATATTCGCGCCTACTCGCTTTTTACCCTGCTGGGGCTGCTCTCCAGTTGGGCGCTGTGGGCAGCATTAACACAGCAGAGTCCTGAATCCGGAATCCGGAATCCAGAGCATAATTCGCCACTCGCCACTCGCCACTCGCCATCCGCAATCCAAAATCCAAAATCCAAAATGCCCGGTACTGCGGGGCAGGCTCTCCAAAATCCAAAATCCATTCCCTGGCTCATTTACGTGCTGCTCACCGTGGCCTCGTTTTACACCCACTACTACACCATCTTTCTGATCGCTTTTCAGGGATTGTTTGTGCTGGCCAACGCCAAAAAGTTTTGGGCCGAAAAATGGCCCTGGCTGGCCGCTCAACTGGCCGTGGGGCTGGCCATTATCCCCGGCCTCAGCCTGGCCTACGGTTTTGCCGGCGGCGAAGCCGGCGGCGGCGTGGCGGTGATCCCCCTGCCCGATATTTTGCAGCGAGCCGCGTCGGCGCTGCTCACCGGCTTCACGCTAAACTCCGGCTGGGCCGGCGCGCTCAGCCTGCTGCTGCTGCCGGTGTGGGTGGCGGGCGCGGCGGTTCTGCTGCGCAAAAATTTCACCACCGGCACATTTTGGCTGCTCTTTTTTGCCGCGCCCACGCTCGGCGTGATTATTATGTCCATTGATCGCCCCTTTTTTAAAGAACGATTTCTCATTCAGGCCCAGCCCGCCTTCCTGCTGCTGCTGGTCGTTGGAATCCTGTCGATTTTTGATTTACGATTTACGATTTACGATTTACGAATTACGCGTTACGCGTTGCGTATTTTCGCACTGCTCGCCCTGGCGATACTTTTGCTGGCCAACGCCGTTGCCGTTACCAACTACCACACCGACCCGGCCTACGCCAAAGCGCCGCCGTGGCGGCTGTACCACGATTACGTGCAAAGCAAGGCCCAACCCGATGACGTAATGCTGACCAACTTCCCGGAGGCGGCGGTCAGTTATTACAGCCCAAATGACCTGCCGTTTTACGTTGTTCCCGCCGAGCGCGACCTGCCCGCCGCCGCGCTCATCGACCAAACCGAACAAATTGCCAGCGCCTACCGTCGCATCTGGTTTTTGCCGCTGCTGAATCAGGGCTTTGACGAACACGGCGAGGTACTCAACTGGCTTAACCGCCACACCGACCGCATCGACCAGATTTTCTTCCCCACCTACAACCTCAATCTCTATCTCAGTCCGGCCGCTATCGATGAGCAAATCATCGCCCAGCCGGCGCAGTTTGCGCACGGCATCCACCTGCGCGGGTTTCAGGTGCTCGACAAGCGCGGCCAATCCCGCCTCACTCCCCAGGCCGATGGCTCGTATCTGCTCACCCTCAAACCGGAGGGCGAATTTACCCTGTCGCTCTACTGGCAGGCCGGCCGCCCGCCGGCCGAAGCGCACACCGTGTTTGTCCATCTGGTTGCCGCCGACGGCTTTGTCCGCACCAGCCAGGACAACCCGCCGGTGTGGGGCACCTACCCCGTCACCGATTGGTCGCCCGGCGAGCAGGTCGTCGATAAATACACGCTCGCTTTGCCACCCGGCACGCCGCCCGGCGACCACCGCCTGCGGCTGGGCTGGTACCAGTCCGCCAGCGGCCAGCGGGTGCCGCTGCTCTCGCCGCCCGTTGCGGTAAATGATTTCGCGCTGCCGGTTATTGTCCGCGTTGAGCCAGATTGATGCTGAAGCAACACGCCCCCCTGGCCCTGATTTTGGCCCTGCACCTGGCTCTGGCCGCAACCTTTGCCGCGCTCAACCCGCTCGGTGAAGCGCCGGACGAACCGGCTCATTTTCGCTACGCGCAATTTATCGCCGGGCACGGCCGCCCACCCGCCACTCTGGCCGAGCGCGCTGCGGCCGGCTACCGCGCCGCCTGGCCGCCACTCTACCATTTGCTGGCCGCCGCGCCTGTCGTCGCCGTGGGCAGTGCGCCGCCCACCCGGCTCAAGGCTGTGGGCGATTCGCCGCGCCGGCTGCTGCCAACCAACGGCCAAACCATCGCCGCCTTCATCCACACCGATGACGAAGCCTGGCCGTGGCGCGGCGTCACCCTGGCCTGGCATCTGGCCCGGCTGGTATCGGTGGCGCTGTCAACTCTGGCCGTAGGGGTAACATACTTCATCGCTTTTAAAGTGACCCGCCAGCGCGGGCTGGCGGCGGCGGCCGCGGCCATCCACGCCGCTTTGCCCCAGTTCCTGTTTATTGGCAGCGCCGTCAGCGACGACTCGCTGTTGGTGTTGCTGTCGAGTTTGGTGCTGCTGGTAGTTGTTGACTATACGCAGCAAATTGATTTTCCCCGCTTCGGCCGCTGGCTGCTGTTGGGCGGGCTGCTGGGGCTGGCCACAGTAACCAAATACAACGCCCTGCCGTTGTGGGGTATGGTGCTTCTGTGGAGTGTGTGGCTCGCGCGGCGCAGGGAGGCAGGGGTACTGCGTTCACTCGCTGCATCGTTGGTTCCGCTGCTGCTGGGCGCGGCGCTCACCGCCGGCTGGTGGTTCATTTTTGTCTGGGCCAACTTTAACCGCGTAACCGAGCTGGGCTGGCTGGCCGGCTCACTGGCCGCGCTGGCCGCCGGCACCGCCGACGCCTCGCTGCGCCAGTTGAGCGCCGGCGCGCCCCTCACCCTGCCGCCCCCCACTAACTGGCTAAGCTGGGCTGGCACGCTGTTCCAAACTTTTTGGGGCTCGTTTGGCGGCGGCAGTACCATCAATTTTTTGCTGTGGCACTACGGGCTGCTGGCCGGGGTTTGCGGGCTGGCCCTGTTTGGCCTGTGGCGCACCCGCCGAAGGCTGCCCACCGCAGCCCGGCTGCTGCTGGCCGTCCCGCTTTTCTTTCTGCCCCTGCCGCTGCTGCGTTTTGCCCTCAGCGGCAGCCTCATCGAAACGGCGCAGGGTCGGCACCTCTTCCCGGCCCTGCCGGCCATCGTTTTGGGGCTGGCCTGGGGGTTGGCTCACATCGATGACTCACGCCCGCCGCGCCTGATCAACCGGCTGGCGTTGCCCCTGATTTTGCTGGCGCTCAGCCTGGCCGGGCTGAGCCGGATTGAAGCCAGCTTTCCGCCGCCGATCCCGCTGCGCACCACCGCCAACGCCTATCCCGTCGCCCAGCCGCTCAACGCCGAACTGGCCGCCGGGGTGCGGCTGGCCGGCTACGAGTTCGGCCCGGCCGCCGACGGCGTGCTGCCGCTGACCCTCGTTTGGCAGGCCGAAGCCGTGCCCGCCGAAGATGTCGTCATCGACATTACCGTCACCGATACTGCCGGGCAGGAGGTGGGCGGCTGGCTGGGCCAGCCGCTGGGCGGGCGCTACCCCGGCCGCGCCTGGGATGAAGGCGATACCCTGCGCGACGTGATTCCGCTGGCGCTGCTGCCCGCCGCCGGCGAACTGACCGTATCGCTGCGGCTGCTGGACGGGGCCGGCCAGCCTGCCGCCGAGCCGCTGCTGCTAGCCGCCGGGCCGATTACCGGCGCAGACTCGCTGCTGCTGCCAAGCCAACTTCGCGCCGATGGCCTGCCCCCGGACGCGCCCTTCACCTATCGCGGCACGCTGAGTTTCCGGCTGCCCGGCCAAACAGAGCCGCCGCTGCTGGTTGGGCCAGCGGGCCAAACCTTTGCCCCGGCCAGTTTCATCCCCGGCGGACTGGCTCATTTCATTGTTGCCCCCAACTGGCCCAACGGCGACTATCAAATCAATTCAAAATTCAAAATGCCCGGTACTGCGGGGCAGGCTCTTCAAAATTCAAAATTCAAAATTGATAATCGACCGCGCCAGTTTGAGCCGCCGCCGCTGCAATATCCGCTCAACGCCAACTTTGCCGGCCTGCTGACCCTGCTCGGCTACGATCTGCCGCAGCGCCGCGTGGCGCCGGGGCAAAGTTTTCCCATTACCCTGCACTGGCAGGCCAACCACACCACGGGCGAAAGTTTGGCCGTGTTCAACCACCTGCTCGATGCCGCCGCCGTGCAGCGCGGCGGGGCGGACCGCATCCCACAAAATTATTACACCACCCTGCTGTGGGTGCCCGGCGAAATTGTGTCTGACAGTTACGAGGTGCCGGTTGACGCCGGCGCGCCGCCGGGGGTGTACTGGCTGGATGTGGGCCTGTACCCCACCAACCGGCCGGCATCGTCGCTGCCGCTGCAAGTTGATGGCCAGCCCATCGCGCGCAACAGCGTGAGCATTGGCCCGCTCAAAATGGGCGGGCCGCCGGCGGGCGTCACTGTGCCAACCGCCGCGCCGCAAACACCGCTGGACGCCTTGTTTGGCGGGCAAATCGCCCTGCTGGGGTTTGACGCCGCCGCCGGCAAACTGACCCTGTACTGGCAGGCCACAACCGACCCGCCCGCTGATTACACGGTGTTTGTCCATTTTGTGGACGAACAGGGCCAACTGGTGGCCCAGGCCGATGGCCCACCCGCTGGCGGCGCGTATCCCACCAGCCTGTGGGCCGCCGGCGAAATCATCCCCGATACGCGCTCGTTGCCGGAGCTGCCGCCGGGCCGCACTTCGGTGGTGGTGGGGCTGTACCGCCCCGACAGCGGCGAACGTCTGCCAGTGGCCGGCTCGCCGGACGGCGCGCTGCGGCTGCTGGAGTTGTCCAACCCCTGACCCCAGCAGTCACTAAAAATTTGACAATCAGAACATTAGTTCGTATAATTTCCGGTATGGATACCAGGGAAAAAATCGGGGTGTTGGGGCAGGAGGCCGCGTTTGACTGCGAAGGGCCGCCGCAACTGACCCGTGAGGAACGCAAGGCCCAATTTATCGCCCACAGCCGGGTTTTGGTCACCCATCCCCAGCGGGGCAAAATGCCGGTAATGCGCATTATGCAAACCAGCGCCTGCGAGCGCAACTGCTTCTACTGCCCGTTTCGGGCCGGGCGCAACTACCGCCGGGTGTCGCTCTCGCCGGAGGAGTTGGCCAGCGGGTTTGACCAGATGCAGCGCGCCAAACTGGTCGATGGCCTGTTTTTGAGCAGCGGCATCATCAACGGCGGGGTCAAAGCGATGGACGCCATGCTCGACACGGTGGACATTGTCCGGCGCAAGTACCAGTACGCCGGCTACGTCCATCTCAAAGTGATGCCCGGCGCGGACACCGCCCAGATTGAACGCGCCGCCCGGCTGGCCGACCGGCTGTCCATCAATTTGGAAGGCGCTAACGAACAGCGGCTGCAACTGCTGGCCCCCAAAAAAAATTACTGGCAGGAATTACTGCCGCCACTGTATTGGGTGCGGCAACACCGGCACCAGTTTGACCCCTGGCAAAAAATCCCCAGCCTGACCACCCAATTTGTGGTTGGCCCCGCCGGTGAAAGCGATCATGAATTGCTAACTACAGTCAATTCGCTGTACCGGCAGGCCGGGCTGGCCCGGGCTTACTACCAGGCCTTCAACCCGATCAAAGACACGCCGTTTGCCGACAAATCCAAAACCGATCCCCTGCGCGAGCACCGGCTCTACCAGGCCGACTGGCTGCTGCGCTATTACGGCTTTGAACTGCCGGAACTGCCGTTTGACCCGCAAGGCAACCTGCCGCTGGCCGCCGACCCCAAACTGACATGGGCGGCCAGCCATTTGCGGCACAACCCGGTGGAAGTTAACCGGGCCAGCCGCGCCCAACTGCTGCGCATCCCCGGCATTGGCCCCAAAACCGCCGATGTGATTCTGGCGGCGCGCCGGCAGGGGCAATTCATCGATTTGCAGCAACTCCGCCAGATTGGGGTACAGACCGGCCGGGCCGCGCCGTTTATTTTGCTCAACGGCCGCCAGCCGGAATATCAGTTGCAACTGCCGGAGGTGTCGCCGCGGTAGTTATTGGCCGTAGTACGCCGCCACATTTTGCAGGTGCTGCTGGTAGGTTTCGGCGAAGATGTGCTCGCCTTTGGCGCAATTGGGGTTGCGGCAAACAAAAAAGTAGTAGTTATTTTGGGCCGGCTGGAGCGCCGCCAAAATCGAGGCCAGCCGCGGATTGGCAATGGGGCCGGGCGGCAGGCCGGGGTACAGGTAGGTGTTGTACGGGTTATCCACCTGCGAATATTCATCCAGCGATACCGGCGACTTCCACCACTGATTGGCATCCTTTTGATACCCCATCGCGTACTGCACGGTGGGATCCGCCTGCAAATAGGCGTTGTCGCCATCACGCCGCAGCCGGTTGAGGTAAACGCTGGCAATCAGCGGCCGTTCGGCATCAAGCGCGGCTTCGCGTTCCACAATCGAGGCCAGGGTCAGCGCCTGATAAAAGGTTAGCCCCTGCTGCGCGGCCAGTTCGGTGGCGTTGGGCGGCAATTGGCGGGCCATGTTGTCCAGCATCAGCGCGATCAGTTCTTCGGGCGTGGGATCATCCAGCAAATAATAGGTACCGGGGAAAAGATAACCCTCGTAAGATTGGTTGGCGGGTTTACCGGCCAGCAGGGGATGGCTGATGCTATTGCCCCGAGCCGCCACCCGATAGAAGCGGTTGGCGTCCATAATGCCGTTGATATGCAGCCCCTGGGCTACCTCTTCCAGCCGCCAGCCGGGGTAAATGGTGATCACCTGCCGCGCCGAGCGGCCGGTAAACAACGCCTGCCCCACCTGGTGCATGGTCATATTGCGGCGCAACTGGTAGCCGCCGGGTTGCAGTTGGGTATCGACGTTGTTGTATTGCAGCAGCCGCACAAACAGCTCCGCATCGCTGATCAACCCCATCGATTTTAGTTTTTGAGCCACGGCCACCGCCGTTTCACCGTTGGATACGGTAAAGGCGACCAGCCCCGTATCGGTAGAAACAGGCGCGTTGATTTCTGCGGCGCGCTGCTGCAACGCCGCGGCCAGGGCGCGTTTGTCCGCATCCAGAGTGAGCCAGCCGGCCCAGCCCGGCCCCCGGCCAATGGCAATATCGGCGGTTTGGCTCGATGGCGTTTGCCCGAACAGGGCGGCAAAAATCCACACCACAACGAACACCCCGGCCAGCAAGAACGCAGTTTTTAATAAAAATCGAATTAATCCAAAAATGAGTCCCATCGACAGTCCGGCCAAAATATTATGTTAATTGTAGCATAACTTTATGTTTAGAGTGAACTGGTAGCAAAAAAAAAGCCCGTCGTTCCGGCGACGGGCTTGTGGGTTTTACGGCATCGACCTTACCGCAGGTGCATGCCAAAGGGGAACAGCGCCAGGGGGATCAGTTTGACGTGCTGCAGAGCAAACGGGATACCGATGATGGAGATGGCCAGCAACGCCGCCGAGGTGAGGTGAACCATCGCGATTTCCCAGCCAAACAAAACCAGCCAGAGCACGTTAAAAATTATGTACAGGCAGCCGCCGCTGTCCGGGTCGGACTCTAGCTGCTTGCCAAACGGAGCCATCATCGCCACGCCCAGTTTGATTTGCTGGATGCCAAAGGGAATACCAATGACGGTGAGACACATCAACAGGCCACCCAAAATGTACCCCAGGCCGGCCAAAAAGCCACCAAACACTAACCAGATAATATTACCAAGCAAACTCATTGTAGAATCTCCTTACACTCCAGTTCTAATTGCACTTCTGAAATACAATACGGATTACGTGTAAGTTAGTTGCAGGGAGTTAACCGTCACTATGTCTGCACTTTTCAAACTTCGCTCAAAATAGGACACAGATTTACACAGAAACCACAGATGAAGCAAAAATTTTTCAGGAAAATCTGTGTAAATCTGCGAAATCTGTATCCTGATTCCAAAAGTGCAAAGGTAGTAAACCGTGAGGAGTTTAAAACAAAAGTCCAAAACATAAGTTTTGGACCTGGTTGGATTATAGGGGAAATCCGCGCCGGGCGGCGAGTTGTTGCGGGGTTAGCGGCGTAAAAGCATATTCGCACCGCTGGCAATCGCGCCGAGCAGCAGCGGATCAAGGCCCTCCGGCCAAATGGTTGCGCTGTCATACAACGCCTGCTGTAAAACCGCTCCCGGCAAATCATCGGTAGCCAGCAGTTGCGCCTTGCACAGGTTAGCGCCTTTGAGAATGGCCCCCCGCAGATTGGCTTCCCGCAGGTTGGCTCCTTCAAGATTGGCCCCTTCCAGGTTGACCAGCTTCAGATTAGCCCCCTGCAAATTGGCCATCTTTAAATCAACCTGGGCCATATTACTCTGTTGCAGTTGGGCATTGGTCAAATCGGCCCAGGTCAGCACGGCGCCGCTCAATTCAGTGCCAATCAGGTTGGTGCCCATCAACTCCGCGCCAATAAGTTTGGCGTTATTCAGCGTGGCCCCGGCCATGTTGGAGTCGATGAGGCATGCCCCGCTCAGCTCCGCTTCGATCAGTTTCACGCCGCTCAAATCGGCGTTGCTTAAATCACCGCCGCGCAGATCAACCTGAGTCAGGTTGGCGCTGTTCAAATCAGCACCAAACAGGTTAGCCCCAAACAGATTGGCTTTGCTCAAATCCGCGCCGCTCAGTTTGGCCCCATACAAATTGACCTTGCTCAGTTTGGCCCCTTTCAGATTGACGGCGCTCAGTTTGGCTCGATTCAACGTGGCCTCGTTTAAAAAAGCGCCGCTCAACTTGGCCCCGGTTAAATCCGCGCCGCTCAAATCAGTGCCGCTCAAATCGGTGCCAAACAGATTGGCCCCGCTCAAATCCGCGCCGCTCAGATCGGCGTCACTCAAATCTGCGGCAAAAAGATTGACGTTACTCAAATCCGCGCCGCTCAAATCGGCCCCGTTGAGTTTGGCCCCAATCAGCTTGGCATCATTCATTTTGACGCCGCTCATGCGAATGCCGCTCATTTTGGTCCGGTTCAATGACGCATTGGACAAAAATGCGCCGCTTAACTTGGCGTTGGTCAAAACTGCGCCACTCAAATCGAGGTCACTCAAGTCGATACCCCGAAGATCTGTGCCACGCAAATCCAGGCGATCCCCTTTGCTGCGAGAGGACAGGATGATCTGCAATACCTGTTCGCGGTTTAATCTGGTCATTGAAACTCTTCTCCTGACTGAAATCCTCGCCATTCCTGATTCTGTTATAGCCTCGAACGGGAAAAAATCAAATAGCACAAATCACCTATTTTTACGGAAAACAACCATTTGCGGGTTTTGTTTCGCGCCTGGCGGCAGTTTGTGGTATACTGTTGGTTTGATTTTACACCTAATGCAAGGAGAAACACGATGGACGAAATCCGCAACCAACTTACCGATATGGCCGACCGTATCGGTTTAAACCTGGTGCGTCTTTGACGTAGCCGGCAAAGAAGAACAGTTGGTCACACTAGAAAAAGAAACCCGCGCCCCCGATTTTTGGGATGACCAGCGCGTAGCCCAGGCTAAAATGCAGCAGATGTCGGCGCTGCGGGAGCAGATTGACACCTGGCGCGGCATTGAGCGACGCACCCAGGATGCGCTTGACCTGCTGGAGATGGCCGCAGACGAAGACGAGGACTCGCTGCTGGAGGAATTGACCACCGAAGCCGACGCCCTGCACGAGCTGCTGGAAAAGCTGGAATTCCAGATTATCCTCTCCGGCAAGTACGACAAAGAAGACGCTCTGCTGTCGATCCACGCCGGTGCGGGCGGCACGGAAAGCCAGGATTGGGCCGAAATGCTGCTGCGCATGTACACCCGCTGGGCCGAAGCCAGCGGTTACAAAGCCGCTCTGGTTGACCAGACTCTGGGTGAAGAAGCCGGTATTAAAAGCGCCACGCTGGAGTTGAGCGGCGATTACGCCTACGGCTACCTCCGCGCCGAGCGCGGGGTGCACCGGCTGGTAAGAATTTCGCCCTTCGATGCGTCGAGTCGACGCCACACCTCGTTTGCGCTGGTTGAAGTGGTGCCGGATATCAAAACCGATATTGAAATTGACATCAATCCCGACGAGATTGAAATAGACGTGTACAAATCCGGCGGCGCCGGCGGCCAGCACGTTCAAAAGAACTCCACCGCCATTCGCATCAGGCATCTGCCCACCGGCCTGGTAGTCACCTGCCAGAACGAGCGCAGCCAGCTCCAGAACAAAGAAATGGCGATGCGGATTTTACGCGGCCGCCTGTATGATATGGAGCTAAAAAAGCAGGAAGAAGAATCGGCCCGGCTCAGAGGTAAGCACGTTGAGGCCGGCTGGGGCAACCAGATTCGTTCGTACGTGCTGCACCCGTACAAAATGGTCAAAGATCACCGCACCGATTACGAGGTAGGCAACGCCGAAGCCGTGCTCGACGGCCGGCTGGATGATTTTATCCAGGCTTATTTACGATACACCATCGGCGAAAATGATCCGGTCAAGTAAAACGTAAAACTCCTGCTTGACATTTTGAGAAATGCGTTTATAATTGTTGCGTATAAAGTGAAGCAACATATTGAAACAATCAGCCAATAGCAATATTCAATCTGTGAGAGATTGCGCCTTAACTTATTAAGGCGCAATTTTTTGCTGTTCTGTAGCATCAGGCTCAACTGGCAAAGCTGAGTCAACCCAATGCTCCAATCTAAAGATGACGACATCCTGGCCAAATTTGAAGAAAGTTTATCCCGCCGCGCGCTCTCATCATCGACCATTGTCAACTACCTGGCCGACCTGCGCGCGTTTCGGCGCTGGATTGACGGTCGCATCGCCGCCGGGCTTTCGTTGTTAAGCGTCAACCAGGAGCATATCCGGCAGTACCGCAACCATCTAACCAAAGAACTCCACCGCGCCCCATCCACCACCAATCGACATTTGATGTCGCTGCGCAAGTTCTTTGCTTTTGCTACAGAGCTACAACTTATATCTGCCGACCCCACCGCCGGGGTGGCGCTGGTAGCCGACCAGCAGGAAACTCAACCCAGAGCCTTAGACCAACAGGATGTTCAAAAGTTACTGGACGCCGCGCAAAATGGTTCGCGGGCCGGTCTGGTTCGGCGAGATGTCGCTATTTTGCAGCTCTTAACCTGTACCGGCCTGCGCGTGAGTGAAGTGGTTGACCTGCAAAAAGACGATTTGATTTTTGGCAACCCGGGCGTTCAGTTGCAGGTGGGACACAATGCGGCCGTCGGTCGCCACATCCCCGTACCGGGCGAAGTGGTTAAAACGCTAGTTGATTATTTGGATGTCCGCCCGCAAACCGGCGCCAGTCACTTTTTTCTGAGCCAGGACGGCGGGCCAATTTCAAAACGAACGGTGCAACGCATTGTTGGCGATTGCGCCAAAATGGCCGGCTTGCCAAACGTGTCGGCGCAGGTGCTGCGCCGCACTTTTGCCCTGCAACTGCTGGCCAAAACTCAAGACCTGGCCTTAGTTTCAAAACGGCTGGGGCATCAAACCCCGGCGATTACTGAGCAGTATCTATCTTTATAACGGTATTTTTTAACCCATCAGGAGGTTCCTTACTGTGGAAGTAAAAGATTTCCGAGCCCTGCGCGTAAGTTTGGCTTCACCGGATGAAATCAGAAACTGGTCGTACGGCGAAGTCACCAAGCCTGAAACCATCAACTACCGCCGCCTGCGGCCCGAAAAAGACGGGCTGTTCTGCGAAGCCATCTTTGGGCCAACCAAAGACTGGCAGTGTTACTGCGGCAAGTACAAACAGGTACGCTACAAGGGTATTGTCTGTGAAAAATGCGGCGTGCTGGTCACCCGCTCCTCGGTGCGGCGCGAGCGCATGGGCCACATCGAACTGGCCGCGCCGGTGGCCCACATCTGGTACACCCGCCGCGTACCCTCTTACCTGGGCCTCCTGCTCGATATTTCTCGCCGCAACCTTGACCGTGTGCTCTACTTTGCCCAGTACGTCATCATTCGGGTAGATGAGCAAGCCCGCGCCCGCGCCCTCAAACGGCTCGACGATGAAATTGGGCGCGCCGAAAAACGGCTGGAAGAAAGCCGGCAGGACAAGGTTGATGCCATTCGCAGCCAGGCCGATGAGAACATCAGCGCTCTGCGTGAAACGCAGGAACAACTGGCCAAAGAGCTGGAAGAACGCCAGAACAGCCAGATTGAAGAAGTGATGAAAGAAGCCCAATCGCTGCAATACAAGGTTGAAGAATCGGGCAAAGTTGTCAAAGAACGCCTTGTTTTCAAAGTGACCGACGAAGTTATTGCCGAATCGGGCGAAATTTTGAACAACAGCCACATTGAAAAACTCAGTGGCATTGTCAAAGCCCGCCTCAACGAGATCAAAGCCTCGGTTGAAGAGGAACTCAACCGCAGCCAGGGCCAGATTGAAGCCAAAATCCAGAGCATCCGCTTCCAGGCCGATAACGAAGTTGAAAGCCAAACCACCGACAACACCCAGGAAATGGCCGGTTTGCTCGACCGTATTCAGGAGCAGCGCCAGGAACTCATCGGCATCCAGTCCATGCAGTTCCTCAATGAAGCGCAATTCCGCGATCTGGAAGACCGCTGGGGCAATGTATTTGAAGCCGGCATGGGCGCCGAAGCCCTGTACGAAATCTGCAAAGATTTGGAAATGGACAAAATGTCCAAAGAGCTGCGCACCCAAATTCGCAGCACCCGTTCCAAGCAGCTCAAAAAGAAGGCCATCAAACGGCTGCGCGTGGTAGAAAGCCTGCGCAAAAGCGGCAACCGCCCCGAATGGATGATTTTGACCGTGCTGCCGGTTATCCCGCCCGATTTGCGCCCGATGGTGCAGCTCGATGGCGGCCGCTTTGCCACCTCTGACCTGAACGACCTGTATCGCCGCGTGATCAACCGCAACAACCGGCTCAAACGCCTGCTGGATTTGGGCGCGCCCGACGTGATTGTACGCAACGAAAAACGGATGCTTCAGGAAGCCGTCGACTCGCTGATTGACAACAGCCGCCGCGGCAAAGCCGTTTCGTCGCGGGGCCGCCGCCAGCTCAAGAGCCTCAGTGATATGCTCAAAGGCAAGCAGGGCCGCTTCCGCCGCAACCTGCTGGGCAAGCGCGTCGACTACTCCGGCCGCTCGGTGATTGTGGTTGGCCCCACCCTGGAACTGCACCAGTGCGGCCTGCCCAAAGGCATGGCCCTGGAGCTGTTCCGCCCGTTTGTTATCCAAAAACTGGTGGAATACAACTACGCCAACAACGTCAAAGGGGCCAAACGCATTGTCGAACAGCGCCGCTCCGAGGTGTGGGAAGTGCTGGAAGAAGTCATCCAGACCCGGCCTATTTTGCTCAACCGCGCCCCCACCCTGCACCGGTTGGGGATTCAGGCCTTTGAGCCGATGCTGGTAGAAGGCAACGCCCTGCAAATTCACCCGCTGGTCTGTTCGGCCTTTAACGCCGACTTTGACGGCGACCAGATGGCCGTGCACGTGCCGCTGTCGCAAAAAGCCGTGAAAGAAGCCCGCGAACTGATGCTGTCGTCGCGCAACCTGCTGCTGCCCTCCAACGGCGAGGCGGTGGTTTCGCCCACCAAAGATATGGTGCTGGGCGTTTACTACCTGACTATGGCCGCCGACGGGCAAAAAGGCGAAGGCAAAATCTTTACCGACATCGATGAAGTGGCGCTGGCCTACACCCTGGGCAAAGTGGCCATTCACGCCAAAATCAAACTGCTGCACTACCTGCCCAACTCGACCAACACCACGCCCATCGAAACCACCGTGGGCCGCGCCCTGTTCAACCAGGCGCTCCCGGAAGGGCTGCGTTTTGTCAACCGCGTGCTGGATAAAGGCTCGCTCAAAGATTTGGTGGGCGAATGCTACGGCAAACTGGGCGTAGAACAAACCGCCAAAATGGTTGACAGCGTTAAAGCCATCGGCTTTAAATACGCCACCCGCTCCGGCACCACCATTTCCGTGTCTGACATCACCGTGCCGGAAGCCAAAAAGGATATTCTGGCCCGCGTTACCGACCAGGTGGCCAAAGCCGAGCAGCAGTATCGCCGCGGCCTTATCACCGATGAGGAACGATACATTAAAACCGTGCAACTGTGGACCGAAGCCACCGATGACGTGACCGAAGCCGTGCGCGGGGCCATCGACCCGGAAAGCCCCATCAAAACAATGGCCGACTCCGGGGCCACCAAAGGCGGCTTCCAGCCCATCCGCCAGTTGGCCGGGATGCGCGGTTTGATGGCCGACCCCAACGGACGCATCATTCCGCTGCCCATTCGCTCCAACTTCCGCGAAGGGCTGAACGCGCTGGAATACTTTATTTCCACGCACGGGGCGCGCAAGGGTCTGGCCGATACTGCCCTGCGCACCGCCGACGCCGGCTACCTGACCCGCCGTTTGGTTGACGTGGCCCAGGATGTGATTATTAACGATCACGACTGCGGCACCACCGTAGGCATGTACATTAATAAAGACCGCAGCACCTCGGTGGGCGAAGCCTTTAAAGAGCGGCTGGTGGGCCGGGCTACCCTGCACGATGTCATCGACCCCGAAACCGGCGAAGTGGTGGTGGAAAAAAACACCCTCATCACCGATACCGAATTTGCGCTGATTGACAAGGCCGGGGTAAAAGAAATAACCGTCCGGTCGCCGCTGCACTGCCAGATGGAACAAGGCATTTGCGGCCTGTGCTACGGCTCAGATATGGGCCGCGGCGGCGTGGTGGGCATTGGCGCGGCGGTGGGCATTGTGGCCGCCCAGTCCATTGGCGAGCCGGGCACGCAGTTAACCCTGCGTACCTTCCACACCGGTGGTGTGGCCGGCGTATCAGACATTACCCACGGTTTGCCGCGCGTGCAGGAGCTGTTTGAAGCCCGCAACCCCAAAGGTGAAGCGATTATCTCTGACCTTGACGGCCGGGTAGAACTTGTGACCCACGAAGATGGCAGCCGGGTGCTCAAAGTTATCGCCTCAGAAATTCGGCGCGAAGATTACGCCATCCCTGAAAAGTGGACCATTTTGGTGGAAGATGGCGATGAAATTGCCGCCAAAGCCAAGCTGGCCGTGCTGGATAACCAGGAAATTCTGGCTGAAAACGGCGGGCGGGTGCAGGTAGAAGGCCACACCATCACCATTCGCTGGGATCACGTGGAAGAAGAAGAGTACGAGATTGAATCTGCGGCGCGGCTGCGGGTGCAAAATGGCGATCTGGTAAAAGTGGGCGAGCAGCTCACCGAAGGGTCGCTCAACCCCAACCGCATTTTGCAGGTGCTTGGCCGCGAAGCCGCGCAGATGTATCTGCTGGAAGAAGTGCAAAAAGTGTACCGGTCGCAGGGTGTGCCCATTCACGACAAGCACATTGAAATCATTGTCCGCCAGATGACCAACAAAGTGCGGCTGGTCACCAGCGGCGGCAGCGAATATCTGCCCGGCGAACTGATGGACTTTCAGAAATTCCAGGCCATGAACCAGAAGCTGATTGAAGCCGGCAAACGCCCGGCCTCGGGCCGGCCCATTCTGTTGGGCATTACCAAGGCCGCGCTCAACACCGACAGCTTCCTGTCGGCCTCGTCCTTCCAGCACACCATCAACGTGCTGGCCCAGGCCGCCATCGAAGGCAAACGCGACGATCTGTTTGGCCTGAAAGAAAACGTCATTTTGGGCAAGCTCATCCCGGCCGGTACCGGTTACTTTCACTACCACGACAGGTTAGCCGGTGATGATGGTGATGGCGCGGATATGACCACCGATTACGAAGAACTTGAAGATTATGATGAATTCGATGAACGCGACTTGATGAGCACGCTGGATCCCGCCGAGCTTTTGTTTAGCGGCGATAACGGCTCTGACCGTGACGTGGATTCCGACTCTGAAATTGACGACGAGGAAGAAGCCAGCGCCATCGATGACGAATTCACCATTTCGGCTTAGCGTTTTACCGCAGTGTGTGGTAAACTACGGGACTGCACGGGGGTGCGCCGCACCCCCACCCCAGCATAAATCTCAAACGGAAAGGGGGTGAGGGCAAATGAGTGTGCAGCTTAGATCAGGCGAAAGTCAAGACTCGCTACTCAAGCGATTCCGCAAAGAAATTATCAAAGCGCGAATCTTGAGCACGTATCGTAAGAAACGGTGGTTTGTTTCAAAAGGCGAACAGCGGCGCATCGCCAAACAGCGGGCCATTCGCAAAGCTCGACGCAAGATGATGCGCCGAACGAACAACTTCTAAAAAAGTTGCTTACCCCAAAATGTAAAAGAGGGCGATTAATCGCCCTCTTTTTGTTTTGGAGTTTAGGTCTCTCATCCTCTAATTCTTCAGAGGCAGACAGGAAAAAAATTGCGCTTTTTACCCCTCCCCCACCCCCCTCCCCAAAATTTGGGGAGGGGGGTACATTGAATTGGTGAGCTTTTGGGCGGCGTTGCCGCCCAAAATCACACCAAAAAAACTCTTCTCCCCCTTCTCCCGCTGGGAGAAGGGGGCAGGGGGGATGAGGGGTGAAGCCACACAACTTGAGTTAAATTTACCAAACCGCCAACAAATTTATAACCGTGGTTAAAACCACGAGTGATATTTGTCATGTGTTTCATGTGACAAATGTCACTGCACGACGCCCGTGTTTTGTGGCATGATACCCTGGTAAGGTTTACCTTATCTTTGGAGACAGTATTG
>CAYOXS010000011.1:0-41015 GCA_964407935.1 uncultured Caldilineaceae bacterium | reverse complement strand
CCATTTTTGTTGATAGGGTATTGACAAAGATAACAGTTTTAAGGTAAGCTGTTGATCATTTTCATACCGTGTTTGTCCCCTTGCCTGCCACCCGCTATGGCCTCGCATTTCGCTTTCTAACCTTTTTCTTAGCATCCTCCTATTTCGTCTTTATGAAATGCTGTTAAACTGGTTTATGTAAGTGAAAGCTGACCTCACTCCCTGTTTTTGTTTCTCTTTCTTTCTCTCTCTCGTTAATATCACCCTATTACAGGAGATATTGTATGACGACGCAAGCAAACGCGGTAAACGTGGCAAACTCGCTGTCTACTTCAACGACGGAACGTTGGCTAAAACAAGCGGCGTTGTTAGCCGCCCTGATCACTGTTGATTTGGTAATGGTTTTGATTGGTTTCCGGTTGGCCTATGCTGTTCGTTTTGAATCTGGAATCACCTGGTTTTATCAGGATGGATTTTCGCGGCTGGATTTTTACCAGCAGTTTGTGTTCTTTTTGGCCCCAACCTGGGTCATTGTTTTTGCCATTTTCAATCTGTATGATTTCAAAAACATATTCTCTGGCACCAGAGAATATGCCCAGATTTTTAACGCCGGCACCACCAGCATAATGCTGCTCATTGTGTTTACGTTTTTTGAGCCAGATCTGATCATTGCCCGCGCCTGGGTACTTTTTGCCTGGCTATTTGTATTTTTGAGTGTATGCACAGGGCGCTTTTTGTTTAGACGGCTGGTGCATCAACTGCGGGCCAGAGGGCATTTTATTAACAATGTACTGATCATTGGCGTTAATGAAGAAGGTCAGGCCATTGCCCATCAGCTTATTGGAAATACCAAGTCCGGGGTACATATTGTTGGTTTTGTTGATGATAATATCAAATCCGAGATTGAACCTGTGACCGGGCTTTCGGTTTTAGGCTCAATTGACAATATCACCAGCGTTGTTAAAAAATACAACATTCAGGAAGTGATTGTTACCTCAACGGGCCTGACCCGGCCAAAATCCTTCAGCTTAATGCAGGCGCTGCACAATGCCAATATTCCCGTTAAACTGTCATCCGGGCTGTACGAACTGCTCACTACCGGAGTGCAGGTGCAGGAAGTGGGCAATGTGCCGCTGCTCAGCGTAAATAAAGTGCGGCTCACCGGCAGCGACATTATTATGAAGCGCGTGCTCGATCTGTTTGCCGCCGGAGTAGCCATCTTGGTTTTTGCCCCGATTATGGTGATCATTGCCCTGGCTGTTAAGCTGGACTCGCCCGGCCCCATTATTTATCGCCGGCGCGTGGTTGGGGTGGGCGGCAAACAGTTTGATGCCTTCAAGTTCCGCACCATGGCCATCGATGCCGATGCCCGACTGGCCCAGGATGCCGAACTGCGCAAGCAGTTTCAACAGAATTTCAAGCTCAAGGATGACCCCCGGGTGACCCGTACCGGCCGTTTTATCCGCCGCACCAGTCTTGACGAACTACCGCAGTTGTTCAACGTGTTGTTCGGGCAAATGAGCCTGGTTGGCCCCCGCATGATCACGGTGCAGGAATTGGCTTACTACGGCAAGTTGAGCATGAACCTGTCTACCGTAAAACCGGGCATTACCGGCCTGTGGCAGGTGAGCGGCCGCAGCGATGTGAGCTACAACGAGCGCGTTCGGCTGGATATGCACTACATCAGAAACTACAACATCTGGCTCGACCTGTACATTCTGTGGCAAACCGTGCCAGCCGTGCTCAAAAGCCGTGGGGCCTACTAAATGAAGGCAATGATCCTGGCGGCCGGCGAAGGCACCCGCCTGCGCCCGCTGACCAACCACACGCCCAAGCCGATGCTTCCCCTCGGCGAGCGGCCGCTGCTGGAGCACATCATCCTTAACCTGAAAACGTGCGGAATCACCCAGTTTGGCGTCAATCTGTACCATTTGCCGGATAAAGTGCTCAGCTACTTTGGCAACGGTGAGCGCTGGGGCGTGAGCCTGCGCTACTCGGTAGAGGAACAACTGGTGGGTTCGGCGGGCGGCACCAAGCGGCTTCAGGATTTTTTCAGCGAAACGTTTGTAGTCTATTACGGCGATGTATTTACCCTGGCCAACTTGCGGCCGATGATCGATTTGCATTTTCAATCCGGCGCGTTGGCCACAATGGGGCTTTATCAGGTGCCGGACCCGTGGAACCGGGGGATTGTGGCGCTGGACAAACAGCAACGCATTACAAAATTTGTTGAAAAACCAACTCCCGACCGGGTGTTTTCAAACCTGGCCAATGCCGGCATCTACGTTTTGGAGCCTGAGGTGTTGGACTTGATCCCGCCTGACCAGCCTTATGATTTTGGCCACGACGTGTTCCCCGATTTACTGGCCCGGGGTGAGTCGGTGGTGGGCTATGTGATCAAAGACAAAATTATTGATATTGGCCTGCCGGAAAAATACGAGGAAGCCAACAAGTACGTTATGTCAATGATTTCGGCGCGATAAGGCCGTATGGGCCACCCATTAACAAAAAATTGTCAATCCAAGTTTATGATTTACTATCCGATTGTTTTCAATCGTAAATCCAAGATCCAAAATCGTAAATCGTTTTAGCATCTTACGGAGAAAACCATGAAATCAACCATCAAACACGTCCACAACTACTTGAACGGAGTCCGGGAAACAGTAGCCAGCCTGGCGGCGGAACCGATTGACGAAGTGGTCGAAATTTTACTGGACTGCGCCCAAAACAAACACAAAGTTTTTATTTTTGGCAATGGCGGGAGCGCCTCAACGGCGTCGCACTTTGCCTGCGATCTGTCAAAAAATACAATTGTGCCCGGCGCGCCCCGTTTCAAAGTCATCGCCCTGACTGACAACATGCCGTTGATCACCGCCTGGGCCAATGATACCGCCTACGATAACGTATTTGCCGAGCAGTTGCTGCCGCTGGTAGAAGCTGACGACGTGGTGGTTGGCATCAGTTGCAGCGGCAACTCGCCCAATGTGCTCAACGCCATGAAGGTGGCTCGCGCCGCCGGCGCCCAAACCATTGCCTTTACCGGCGATATTGGCGGCCGGCTGCAGGATGTGGTTGATCTTTGCATTAAAGCGCCCAGCCCCAAAATTGAGGTGCAGGAAGATATTCACCTGATGCTGGAACATTGCATTTGCAGCACCATTCGCGAAGAACTGCTCACCCGCAACTTTGCCTTTATTCCCGCCGAAGAGGAAATGGTGCCGGTTCGGCGGGACAGGTAAGCGCCGGAACAGGGATTTTCCTGTTGCACCCGGGTTGATAAAGGGCGTTCTTTGGGTTTATCTCAGCTTCAGATGTTGTTGAGATAATAACAAAGCGCGCTGAATTTATCTGACTCTCTGAAGAAAACCGGATGATCTTCGGTTTTCTTTTTTTTGGTGGGGAAAGGTTATAATGGTAGAGAATATTCTAACTTTTTTATAACATTCCTCACATGAGCGACTAAGAAAGTGTTGATAAACTCTTAGCATAATTTGAGCAAGGCTGGAATGAGGAGAAAAATTGGTGCGAGCCGTATTTTTAGATCGTGATGGCGTTATCTGCACAAACCGGCCCGATCACGTAAAAACGTGGCCTGAATTTGAATTTTTGCCCGGCGCTAAAGAAAGCCTGGTTGCTCTGGCCCGGCTTGATCTGCCAATTGTCATTGTAACCAATCAGGCGGCAGTTGGCCGCGGTTTGGTGTCGGCCCAAATGGTTGAAGAAATTCACCAAAAAATGGTTGCCCAGATTTTGGCCTGGGGTGGACGGATTGACCGGGTGCTGTGCTGCCCGCATCGGCCCGAAGATGGGTGCGACTGCCGCAAGCCCAAACCCGGCCTGTTGCTCCAGGCCGCCGCTGAATTAAACATCGATCTGAGCCAATCTTACATGGTGGGTGATGCCGCCACCGATGTGCTGGCTGGCCAGCAAGCCGGTTGCAGCGCTTATCTGGTGCTTACCGGGCGCGGTTTGCAGCAGTTGGTGCCCGCCTTTCAATCGTCGGTGCGGCCGTTTACCATTACCAAAAACCTGCTAACCGCCACCCAGCAGATTGTCAACACCGAGTTGAAACTGTCTAATACTGTGGGTATGCGGCAGGTACCCGCTAAAACTAACGGCAAATGTTAAACCAATTGCGTTATTATTTGTCCGGCCAGGCCGCCAGCCTTCCCAAATATATTTTAGAACAGATTATCCTGGGGCTGTTTAGCGGGATTCCAGGCCTGGTTGGGATTGCGCTGCGAGCGGTGTTTTACCGGCTCATCATGAAGATGGACGGCGCGGCTGCTATTGAAGGCCGGGTGCGCATTGTTTACGCCAGCAACATAAAATTGGGCCGAAATGTTTTTCTGGACAGCGGCGTGTATTTGCACGGGCTGCCCGGCGGAATTTCCATCGGCGACAACACATTTTTAATGCATCACACCATGCTGCATGTTTTCAATTTTAGAAAACTGCCGCAGGCCAAAATTACTATAGGCAATAACTGTTTTTTGGGTGAGTATAACATTATCCGCGGGCAGGGCGGGGTGCAAATTGGCAACGATGTTTACACCGGGCCAATGGTTCAGATTGTGGCCGTTAATCACGTTTACAGCGACCCCAACCGCCCTATCCGCGAGCAGGGCATCACCGCCAAAGGAATTATCATTGAGGACGATGTGTGGCTGGGCGCAAATGTAACCGTGGTCGATGGCGTAACTATTGGCCGGGGCAGCATTATTGGCGCTGGCGCGGTGGTAACGCAAAATATTCCGCCGTACAGCATTGCCGTTGGCACGCCGGCCCGGCCCGTAAAAAACCGGCAACAACTAGATGTTAGCGCGTCTCAGGAGGCGGCAGTGTTTTTTGGGGCGCTTGAAGAAATTCGGAACTGATCCAGGAGGATAATGTTGAATACGCTTTCGGTAGTAATTCCCGCCCTCAATGAGGAAGATGGCATTGCCAATATTGTAGAACGTGTACTCTCTGTTAAAGAGCCGCTGGTCCGGGTAGGCGTTGATAATCTGGAGTTGATTGTGGTGGACGATGGGTCGACAGACCGCACCCCGGAAATCGTCGCCTCTTACCCGGATGTGGTGCTGGTAAAACACCCGGTTAACAAAGGCTACGGCGCGGCCATCAAAACCGGTTTTCGGGAAGCCAAAGGAAATTTTTTAGCTTTTCTGGATGCCGATGGCACTTACCCGCCCGAATTTTTTCCCCAATTGTGCGTGCCGCTTTTGGAAGATGGCGCAGACCTGGTGATCGGTTCCCGGATGGCTGGCGCAGACAGCGAAATGCCGCTGGTGCGCCGCATTGGCAACACCATTTTTGCCACGCTGGTCAGCATTATCAGCAACCGGCGGGTCACCGATAGCGCCAGCGGCCAGCGTGTGTTGCGCAGCGATGTGCTGCCTACCCTCTACCCGCTACCCGACGGCCTCAACTTTACCCCGGTAATGAGCACCCGGGCCATGCACGAGCACATTAAAGTTGTAGAAGTGGCTATCCCCTACAAAGAACGATTAGGCCGCTCTAAATTGAGTGTGGTGCGCGATGGCATGCGCTTTCTCAACACCATCCTGATTACCGCGCTAACCTACAACCCGGCCCGTATTTTTGGGCTGATTGGCACCT
Source organism: uncultured Caldilineaceae bacterium (assembly GCA_964407935.1). GTDB lineage: Bacteria > Chloroflexota > Anaerolineae > 4572-78 > J111 > J095. The sequence goes on along the minus strand of CAYOXS010000011.1, from coordinate 35,417 downwards.
CGCTGATTGGGATGGGGATTTTATCCGGCTTCTGGCGCACCATCCGGCGCAGCCCGGCCAAACGAGAAGACTCGCTGCTGGTATCGTGGTTTGCCGGGCTGGTCCTGTCGGCGGCGGGCGTGTTCATTTTCTCGGTGGGTACGCTGTTTAACTACACGGTCTCGCTGTTTCATAAACGGCCGGTACGGCAGGGGTTGTTTGGCCAACCCATCTTTGAAAAACCTCTGGAAGAATATTTTGGCTGGATAGGATCGGGCCTGGCTGCCGCCGGCGGGTTGTTGTACAGCCTTTACATATGGCGGCGCTGGAACAAACCCCGCAACGAGGTTGCCCCCTGGTTTGTGCCGGCCAGCAGCACCATTTTGGTGCTCACCGGCCTACAGCTTATCGCTTCGTGGTTGTTAACCATTGTGCTGTCTGAACTGCGTGATAGAGATGCAAGAGTAGAATCTGATTTAGGAAATACAATTTATTAATATGGAAAACAGAAGAGCAGAATTGTAAGGGGGGAAACAACAATGTCAGAAAATTGGATTAACTTAGGCACTCGACCCATAAAAAAACTGCGCCCGGCCGAATTTCCCGATATCAGCGCGATGATGAAAGAGCCAACCCAGGCCGCCCGCGGCGAAGGCCACGTGGATGTGTTGCTGGTTAACCCGCCGGCCCCGGATGGTGGTATCTGGATTCGGTCGCAGCACCGGGTGGGCCGCCGCTCGCGTGAAAATATGATCTGGCCGCAGGTAGAACTGGCCACAATGGCCGCCTGCCTGTCGCCCGATTACAAAGTGGATGTGGTTGATGCCATTGCCATGCGGATGGGCTGGGAAGAATTTGAGAAAATTCTGAACAAAAAACGCCCCAAATATTACCTGACCCAGGTGACAGCGCCAACCCTCACCAACGACATGATGGGCGTATTTTTTGCCAAGGCCAAAGGGGCAACAACCATTGCCTTTGGCACCCACGTTACACCCAACACGGTCAATACCATGCAATCTTACCCGGTGCTGGATTTTGTGCTGCGCGGTGAACCCGAACTGACCCTGCGTGAATTGATTGACACGCTGGAAGGCAAAACCGGCCAGAACGATCACATGGAATATTTGCTCAACAAAACCGATTCGGCTCGCCAGCCAATGACCCCCGAACTGCTGGCTCAGGGCGATTTCAGCCGCATCAGCGGCTTGGCCTGGCGGCAGCGCGGCGAAATCAAAATCAACAGCGACCGCGGTTTCATCCCCGACCTGAACGAGCTGCCGCTGCCTATGCATCATCTGTTGCCGCTCAACGAGTACCGGCTGCCGCTCATCAAAGGGCCGTATGCCTTTGTGGTGCCCAGCCGCGGTTGCCCGGCCGGTTGCAAGTACTGCATCAAACACGTGAGCTATAATTATTCAGTTAGGGTCAGAACTGCCGAAAATATAATGGCCGAACTGTGGAGTCTGAAAAACCTGGGCATTAACAACGTGATGCTCTACGCCGACCTGTTTACGGTAAACCGGGATCAGGTGATGTCTCTGTGTCAGGCCATGATCGACGAAAACATTAATATGCAGTGGATGTGCAACAGCCGGGTTGACTACGTAGACGAAGAAATGCTGCAAATGATGGGCAAAGCCGGCTGCCACATGATTTCGTGGGGCATCGAGTCGGGGTCAGCCGAAATTTTGAAACGTGCCCGCAAAGGCGCAGATCCCGGCAAAGCCGAGCAGGCGCTGACCTGGGCCAAAAACGCCGGCATTAAAAACTTTGGCTATTTCATCATTGGCCTGCCCGGTGAAACCGAAGAAACCATTCGGCAGACCATCGATTTTTCTAAAAAGCTGCCGCTCAATGTGGCCATTTTCCACATTGCAGCGCCTTATCCTGGCACGCCATTCTTTTATGAAGTGGTTGAAAATGGCTGGTTCCGTCCCGGCACTAACTGGGAACAGGTAGATATGGACCAATCCACTGTGCTGGATTACGACAATCTGTCTGCCGAACAGCTAAATTACTGGCAAAAACGGGCCACCCGCGAATGGGCGCTGCGCCCGGCTCCCATCTGGACCATCATCAAAGGGTTAAATACCTGGGCCGGTTTCAAGAGCGCCGTTAGCGCCGGGTTACAAACATTGTCTTTTATTAGAAGTTAAACTTGTTGGCAAATCTGTTGTATGCTCAACACAGGCTTTTGGTGGCTCAAGCTGTAAACGTTGGTTGAGCTTTTGAAAACAGAGAAGACGGTTCACCATGCGGCAAAATAGTTCCGGTAATATCTGGCGAATAATTCTAATCAGCGCGGTAGTGTTGGCGGTTACGGGTGTTGGCGTTTATTCATTTTTTACTATGCTGGTGCCGGCTGTCCAGTCCCAGGCAACGCCGGTTGTTATTAATACGCCCATTCCTACCGCAACACCCATGCCGCCAACCGATACGCCTGCACCTACTTCAACAGCTACCCCACAGCCGACCGCAACGTCAGATGTGCCGCCCGGCGGCCTGGTGTACGTGATTGAACCCGATATCAACTCGGTGGGCTGGGTGCAGGAGAGTGAACAAGGTAACCATTTTGGCGAAGGTGCCCTGATTTCCGGCGTAAAGGATGGCAAACTCCATATTGGGGCAATGCAGTTTGATCTGTCCTTCATTCAGTCTGACTCAACCATTTTTATGGCCGAACTGGAGCTGACCGGGTTAGATGATGCGGCGTTAAACTCGTCAAGCACCTTTGAAGTGCAAATCCTGCAACCTGAAATTGCCGAAAGATGGTCGCGTCACAGCTACGCCGAAATCAACAAGGCCGGGGTTGATGACACGCTGCTGCCTGCATTAACCGGCAATAGCCTCGGACGGGGTCAAACCAGTGATCTGGTTTTTAACGCTGCCCAGCGCAGCATCATTCAAAGCCGGTTAAAAATCCGGGCTCTTTCGCTGCGGATTGACAGCCTCTTTCCAGAAGGCTGGTTCTCGTGGGATAGTGGCTACGGCGACGACTCGCTGGGGCAGGCGCCTAAATTGCGCCTGGGCGTAATTCCCCCGCCCGCCACCGAGATTGCTGCCGAGCCGCCGCTCGGCAGTACGCCCACACCGACGCCAACTTTTATTATGATCACCAGCACGCCCACGCCAGAAAACGTGCTGACCGCGGCCGCCGTGGCCCCCATTCTCACGGCAGAAGCCACTACCACCGGCACGCCAACCGCTCTGCCGGCCAACTGGGTAACGCCGTGGGTAGTTACGCCTACCCCCACCGCCGAGAATGCGGCAACGGCTCAATATCTGGCCCTCGAAGCAACCGCCGTGGTGATTGCCTACGGTACGCCAACACCGTTACCGCAAAATATGGTCACTCCCACCCCATCGGCCACGCCTACCGCCACGCCGGTATTTATTGTGTTGAATGGTGATTTGCCCGAGCTGACGCCAACGCCAACCGCTTCATTAACGCCAATTGCCACCCCCACTATTCCGCCGGCATTAATTGGCAAAATCGCATTCAAATCCAACCGTACCGGCGATAATCGAATTTATGTGGTCAACCCCGATGGCACTGGCCTGGCCCTACTCACAAATCCGTGGCCGTACAACGTGGCTGTTCTAGCCGACCAGTTTTCGGCTGATGGCCGGTTCCGGGTTTTTACCAAAGACGCTCTGCGCTACGGTGTTGACAAATATACGGGCAAGAGTATTCGCACCGATGCCCCCGCGGTTTTCTGGTACGACTCGCTGTATAACGTTGAGAAGCAGTTGACGTACTTTGGAAACGGGATTGCCTACAATGGCGTATGGTCGCCTGCTAAAGATGAGGTCGCTTTTGTATCCAACGATAGCGCTGATGATGAAATTTGGGCCGCTGCCATTGATGGCAGTTACATTCGCCAACTGACCGAATCTAACGAGCGGTACAACTCACGTGAAATTGGCAAAGACACCTTTGTGCCAGAAATTAATGGGAGTCCCTCATGGTCGCCAGACGGTTCACAGATTGTTTTCTGGTCAAACCGGGATAACAAGAGCCGTATCTGGATAATGAATGCCGATGGTTCAGAGGCGCATACTATCAGCAAACCGGAATACAGCGATTGGGCGCCGGTCTGGATAAAATATCCGGGCATTGCTAACAATGCCGTCCAAAGACTTGTTCCGTATACCGGCCCGTACGATCCCTTTGGCGCCGACAGAAATTGCACCGATTTTGCTACTCCAAACGAAGCTCAGGCATTTTACTACGCGGCGGGCGGTCCCGCTATAGACCCGCATACGCTGGACACCAACTTTGATGGTATTGCATGTCAAAGCGATTGATAACGCTTAAACTGTTTCAGGAGCACCTCCATGATTATTACCCGAACCCCGTTGAGAATCAGTTTTGTGGGCGGAGGCAGCGATTTACCGGCCTACTACGAACAAGAACAAGGCGCGGTTATCAGTACCAGTATCAATAAATATATTTATATTAACGTTAACCCCAAATTTGATCACAAAATTCGGGCCAGCTACTCTATTACAGAAATTGTTGACTCCGTGGGTGAGGTCAAACACGAGTTGATTCGCGAGTCTCTCATTTTGCTGGGGCTTGAACAAGGTATCGAAATCACATCAATCTCGGATATTCCGTCACAAGGCACCGGGCTGGGTTCATCGGGCAGTTACACGGTGGGGTTGCTCAATGCGCTGTATGCTTACAAAGGCCAGCGGGCCGGCGCAGAGCGTTTGGCGCACGAAGCCTGCTACATTGAAATTGACCGCTGTCAGCGGGCCGGCGGGAAACAAGACCAATATATCGCCGCGTATGGGGGGTTGCAGTATATCCGGTTTAACCCCGACGGTAACATATATGTAGACCCTGTTATTTGCCTGCCCAAAACCAAACAAGAATTACAGCAAAATATGCTGCTGTTTTATACCGGGTTAACCAGAAATTCGGACGATATTCTGGCCAGGCAAGCCGAAGAAACGCGTTCCAGCGCGGACAAGCAGGCTATCCTGCGTGAAATGGTGCAACTGGCCCACCAGCTCAACGATGCGCTCAGCAATAATCAGGCCGATGCCATGGGCGAAATTTTGCACGCGGGCTGGTTGAAAAAACGCCAGTTGGTAAACAGTATCAGCAATGACAAAATTGATGCCTGGTACGACCGCGCCAGGTCTGCCGGCGCTATTGGCGGCAAGTTGCTTGGCGCCGGCGGTGGTGGCTTTTTGTTATTTTATGCTCCCCGTGAAAAACACCAGAACATTTGCCGGGTTCTGCCCGAATTGCAACCCGTGCCATTTGCTTTTTCTCAGCAAGGCAGCAAAGTTATCTATGTAGAAGAGAATGGCTACAGGCCTTAAACAGGGCTGTAAAGGACAAAGATTATGAATCTAGTACAATATCTACGAATTGGCTTGCGGTGGTGGTGGTTAATTTTGATCAGCGTGGTGCTTTCTGCCGCGGCTGCATATCTTTACAGCCAGCAACTACCCAAAATCTACTCGGCGCGGGTCACACTTACGGTGGGGAGCAACATTATTGAGAACCCTAACCCGGATGTTCAAAACCTGGGGAACATCGGCACCCTGGCCGAGGTTTATGCCGAACTGGCAACACGTGATCCCATTGGCCGGGCGGTGATCGAACAGTTGGGCCTGGATATTTCACCCGAACAATTGGCCAAAATGATCAGTACCACCATCATTCCCCAGGCGCAGTTGCTGGAAATTTATGTATTGGATGTTAATCCTCAGCGTGCCCAACTTATTGCCAATACCCTGGCCGACGAATTGATCCGGCAAAGCCCCACCGGGGCCTTGGGCCGCCAGGAACGAGAAAAGTTTGTACGGTCACAATTGCAGGACCTCCAAATAAAAATTGAGAACACCGACACAAAAATCAAGGAAATAGAAGACAAACTGCCCAGCTTAACTTCGGCTGTGGAAATTGCCGATGCACAGTCTAACCTTAGAGAACTGGAACAAATCAAAAGCGATTATCAAAGCAACTATACCCAGTTTCTGTCGAACCTGTCTGAAAACACTTTGAACTTACTATCGGTTTTTGAACCCGCAGTAGAACCGGTAGTGCCAATCTCTCCGAATATCAGGAATAATGTGCTTATTGCTGCACTGGCGGGGATGGTGCTGGCTTTATTGGCTATTGCAGTGCTTGAATTTGCCGATGATACTTTGATCTGGCGTACTGAACAAACCGAAAAAATGTATGGAATGCCGGTTCTGGGCAATATTGCTGCTCTAAGGCGAAATGAAACCAAGCTCGTAACCCACGACAGGCTTTGGTCGCAGGAGGCTGATATGTTGCGCACCTTGCGCAGCAACATTTACCTGGCCGCAGAAGGACAATCATTTTCTACTTTGCTGGTTACCAGCACTTTACCCGGCGAGGGTAAATCATTTTTGGCCTCCAACCTGGCGGCAACCACAGCCTCATCGGCTACGGATCAAACCTCGCCAACCGTTGCGGCCGGGACCACAGTGATCCTGGTTGATGCCGATTTGCGGATGCCAACTGCGCACGAAATTTTTGACCACCCCAATATTTTTGGGTTGACCGACGTGCTGGCTGCCCCGGACTCGGCCGTTGAAGCCACGCTGCAAAAAGCCCTTAAATCTACAAATTATGACAACCTCTGGCTTTTACCGGCGGGCAAACCCCCGTTGGATCCCGGTGCATTGTTAAATTCGCCCAAATTTAAGACCGTACTAAATATCTTAAAAAGCCAGGCCGATCTTGTTATTATTGATACAGCACCCATTCTTGAAGTGGTTGATACCCGGGCAGCAGCTAACGCCGTTGATGCGGTTCTGCTGGTGGTAAGTGATGGCCGTACCCGTAAGAAAAACATTAAGAAAGTAGTCGATTACTTTAAGACCAAGCACAACAACAATTTGCTTGGGATGGTGGTTAACCGGACCAAATTAACATCTGCCTATTATGGCAACTACGGCTACGGGTATCGCGGCGGGAATGCGCCGGGAAGTCCGGTTATGGCCAACTCATCATTTTTTGCCAAACTTTTTGGCCAAAAACGACCTGCCAACTCGACATTTCTCAATTTAAACGAAGCGGCTGCCCAATTGGGTGTAAGCGTGGATACCGCCCGCCGGTGGTGTGAAGAAGACCGGATTATCGCGACTAAAAAGGGGCGTCGCTGGCAGATTGATAAAGCCGCCCTTGATATTTTTGTTCAAACTCAACAAAAAGGCGAAGCTGAATTACCTGTGACGCCATTAACAACTGCGGAAAATCGCGATGGAGACAGCAAACCCAGTTTTGGCAAATTATCAAGCCAGGTGTAGCCCCGGATTTTTTATCGTCGCTTACTGGGTAGCAGATTTCTTTAAATTAGTCTATCAATGCTTTTTTCCTGGGCGGTTTAATAACCTGATTTTCTGGGCCTACCTTACTTATAACCAATATTTGCCCACCCCTGTCCCTAACCGATCCTCAACCTGGAATAGTTACCAGAAATGAGCGGAATCTTTGGTGTCGTTGAAAATAACAGCCGGGTTGAGCTGGACGCATTACTGACTAAAATGCAGGCCGCGCTGGCTCATTTTAGCTGGCAGCGGGCTGAGACCCATTGTGACCAATCGTCCGGGGTGGGGTTGGGCCGGGTTGGTAATGGTGTGTTCAACCCGCTGCCTCAGCCGGCGTGGGACGAATCCGCTACTGCGGCTTTAGTGATGGCCGGTGAAATTTACAATAAACAACTGCTGCACCGATTTGCTCCGCCAGAGTTGCCGGATGAGCAGTTTGTTCTAATGCTGTACAAAAAACTCGGCGATACATTTGTACGCTATCTTAAAGGTATATTTGTAATTGCCATTTGGGACAGCGTGCAGCAGCGGCTTATTATTACCAACGACCGGTTTGGAACATACCCTCTATATTATGGCCTGGTAGAGGGCCGGCTGATCTTTAGCCCTGAAGTAAAGGCCATTTTTTGTGACAGCGCGTTTCCCAAAAAATTGGATCTTACGGCGTTGGCGCAGTACCTGCGTTTTCAATTTTTGCTGGAACAACGGACCTTTTTTGAAGACATCTGTCTTTTACCCAACGCCTCAATATTAACCTACAACCCAGAAACACGTCGCCTCCAGATAGAAAAATACTGGGATATTTCACAAATCCCCAATTTGCCCGCCAATCTCACCTTTACCGATGCCGTCACCGAAGCCAGTCGCTGCCTGAAAGCGGCCGTTGACCAGCTTAGCCTGGGCAGCCACCGGTTGGGCGTTTATTTGAGCGCCGGAGTTGACTCGCGGGTAATATTGGGCCTGATCAATCCAAATCTGGGGCCGGTGACTACCATTACATATGGCCATCCGCAGAGCAGAGATGTTGTTTATGCCCGGCGAATGGCCAAAATTATGGCCACCAACCACCATTATTACGCTTTTAACGATGGCCGTTGGGTGCAAGAGTTTGCCCCGTTGCACCTGGCTTTGACCGAAGGGGAACAAAGTTGGATTCATTCACACGGAATTAGCATTGGCCGCGAGACTCGCCAATTAATGGATGTAAACCTTACCGGCTTTGCCGGCGGAGTTACAGCCGTGGATTGGCAGGACCCAACTCTGTGGTTTGCCGAGGATGACACGGCGTTTGAAACGCGCCTTTTTACCCTGCTCAACCAACAAACTACCTGGCCATCGCTCACAGAAGCAGAAGAGGCAACCGTTTGTCATCCCCAATTGGTTGGCCAGTTGCGGGGTCGGGCCTTCAGCTCTTTAAAGCAGGAACTGACCGCATATGTCCATCTGTCGCCTTATCAGCGCGCCATCAAATTTGCGGTCAACAATCCCGATCGCCGTCTGTTTATGAATTATGTGGTTTTTCAGCGGGCGTTTATAGAACAGCGCTTCCCGTTTCTGGACTATGATTATGCTGAGTTTGTTTATGCCCTGCCGCCCGAAATGCTCGCCGAGCGCCGCCTCCGCCGCGCGATGATTCTCAAACTGATGCCCCAGTTGGCGCCCATTCCGTATGACAAAGATGATCTGCCAATTACCAGCGGGCAAGCCGCGCTGCTGCGGGCAAAAGTTACCCAGAAAGGCAAAAACTTTGTTAATCGGCACATTACCCCAATATTTCCCAAATACCACACCCTCTATGCCGATTATGAAAATTGGCTGCGCCACGAGTTGAGTGGCTGGGGCGAAGATTTGCTGTTAAGCGAACGTACCCTGCAACGTGGACTATTTAATCCAGATGGCGTTCGCTCGCTCTGGCGGCGGCATCAGGCCGGTTTAGAACTGCACACCATTGGCAAGCTCGCCCCGCTGATGACGTATGAATTATTACTACGACGTTTTCTGGATGAATAAAACATTTTTTACACTTGCAGCACGGAGCGCAGATCGCCGGATACCCGGTTTCATTATTTGACCTTATTTAATAACTGGCTCAGTAAAGTTAATGCTTTAACGGACACTGGTAACGGTACAAGATTATGTTAACTCTCGCTAATGCGCCGGCAAAAATAATTATTGCCATCCATCACTTTCCTCCAAATTTTATCGGCGGGTCAGAATGGCGCGCTCATCGTACCGCGCAATGGCTGCAGGCCCGGGGACATACGGTTAAGGTGGTATGTATTGAGTCTATTACCGATACGCAAACCGATAGGCTAAGATGGGTTGATGAAACATTCAGATCGGTTTGGGTACGCCGCCTGTATTTAAACCTGACCAACGCGCCCGATCCCGTCCGTTGGGAGTTTGCCAACCCCTGGCTTGGCGAACATTTTGCTCAGTTTTTAGCCGCGGAGCAGCCGGATTTATTGCATCTGTTTAGCGGTTATCTGATGACTTCGGCGGTGATTGGCGCGGCCAAAAATCTGGATATACCGGTAGTGACCTCGCTGACCGATTTTTGGTTTTTATGCCCGCGCCACACCCTATTGCGCACCACCGGCCAGGTGTGCGCCGGCAACACGCCGCTCGATTGCGTGCGCTGCAAGTTTGAAGAAAAACGCCGGTATCGAATTCCGGCTCAAAAAATGCCAGACCTGGTTAATACAACCTGGCAATTGGCCCGATTCAGCCCATATGTTGCCGAACATGTCTCAAAGATTGAAGAAAGGGGAGAAGTGCTGCGGAAATCTTTAGGCGAGGTAGATGTGGCCATTTGTCCCTCAAATTTCTTGAAAAACATGTATTTAACCCGGGGATACTCGGCAAAGCAAATGTTTTTTTTGAGACAGGGTGTCCGGCACATCCCGCCGGCTGAACCTCCGGATGCGCCTTCCAGTGTACTTAGAGTGGGGTATATTGGCCAGATTGCCCGCCATAAAGGTGTACTGGTGTTGCTGGAAGCCTTTAAAAAGTTGGGTAACTTGTATCCGGTTCACCTGACGCTATACGGTGATGTGAACCAGTTCCCTGATTTCTACAAGTCTTTACCGGCAACTGACCCGGAAAAAATTAAATTTCACCCCAGATTTGACCACACCCAAATCTCCGAGGTTTTTAAAACCATCGATGTATTGGTTGTCCCTTCAACCTGGTATGAAAACAGCCCCAATGTTATTTTGGAAGCGTTTGCTCACCACACGCCGGTGATCGCTTCCAACCTGGGGGGGATGGCCGAACTGGTTGACCATGAAAAAACCGGGCTGTTATTTACACCCGGCAGCTCTGATGAACTGGCAGGCCAACTGCGCCTGCTTTGCGAACAACCACAAAAACTGCTCGAATTTAAACAAAACATTGTTGCACCCTATTTGCTTGAGGAAGAAATGAACCAGTTGCTGCAACTCTACGGATCGGTTTTGACTTAATGAACAGTATAATTCCGGAAAACAACGACATTCCATCTCCAATCCCGGCCTTGTCAATGGAGCCGGTTCTGGAGAGCGGTCAGGATGCCGCCAATATTCTGTTAAGAAACTCATCGTTCTTTTTGGGCGCTGATACCATTATTAAGATATTGAGCTTTATTTTTAATGTGTACGTGGTTCGCCAGCTCGGTGATGAGCGATTTGGGTTTTACAGTGCGGCATTGGCCTACGCCGGTATCTTCTCCATTATTGGTGATCTGGGGATGACACAGTACGCCACCCGGGAAATTGCCAGAGGTCGCCACAAAGCCGATGACCTTTTTTGGAATCTGGTTATCTTGCGCCTAATTCTGGCGGTGGTGGCCACCACGCTCATCACCTTGAGCGCTTATTATGTTGCCGGTTACAACCTGCAAATGGTCTTTGGAATTTTTCTGGTATGCATTGGCTTCTTCTTTTATGCGTTTACTGGCCCGGTAGAAATTGTGCTGAGCGGCAAAGAGCGCATCGATTATATCTCTATTATGACGATCATTGGCCAACTGGGGTTTGTTGTTGTTGGCACCCTGGTGTTGGTTAGTGGCATCTCTTTTCACGGATTAATTGTGGCCACGTACATTGCTGTACCTGTAGCTACCTTATTTGGTATCCGCTATATCAAACGGCTAAATCTGGCGACCTTAAAATTTAAAATCACACCCGGCATCTGGGCATCCATTTTAAAACACAGCCTGCCCTTTGCCTTGATTACCTTTACCCTGGTGGCGGCCACAGATTTAGATACGGTGCTGCTCTCGTTATGGCGTTCACCGCACGAAGTTGGCTGGTACAAGGCGGCTTATAACCTGGTGTTCAAATTGCTTTTTATCCGGGGGGCGCTGCTTACCACCCTGACGCCTCAAATGTCAAGATATTACGGCGTATCGAGTGACCGGGTTAGAAAAACTTTTAATGCCTCCTTTAAAATATTGTGGATGTTTTCGCTGCCCATTGCGCTGGCAACCTCGGTGTTGGCCCGGCCAATCATTGCCTTTTTATATACCGATGAATTTGTTAATTCCGCTACTGTTCTGGCCATTCTCATTTGGGCCTTGCCTTTGCTCAACCTCAGTTCGCTGTGCGGCAGCGTAACCACCGCCACCGATAAAGAAAAGAAGGCCGCCCAGGTATATACCATCGCCGCGATCATTAATCTGACAACTAACCTGATTGCTATCCCAATTTATGGTTATATTGGCGCGGCCGTGGCCACCGTAATTACCGAAGCCGTGGCCCTGACCCTGTTTTATTCCGTCCTCCACACCGAATTTCCGCTCACGGATTTGGCCAACACGCTCATCAAACCGGCAATTGCGGCCGGGGTCATGGCGATTGCGGTTTTTGTGTTCATCCACTTGCCGTTGTTTGTGCTAATTGTTATTGGCGCAACAGTTTATGGCGCTGTTTTGCTGGCGCTAAAACCCTTTAATGAACTGGAAATAAAAATCCTCTGGTCAATTTTTGCGACGGTGCGCAGTAAATTGAAGTGGGGAACCGCATGAAATCAGTGGCGCTTATCATCCTCAATTGGAATGGGCGCGACGACACACTGGCTTGCCTGCACTCACTGAGCCACGTCGATTACCCGGATTTTCAGGTTGTGGTGGTTGACAACCATTCCAGTGATGATTCGGTGGCGGTTATTCAAAAAGAATACCCCCACATTGCGCTGATTCAAACCGATGAAAACCTGGGGTACGTGGGCGGCAACAATGTAGGCTTAACCTTTGCCCGGCAGCAAGGCTATGATTACGCCCTGCTGCTGAACAACGACACCGAGGTGGACCCTCAATTTTTGCAGGCGCTGGTTGCCGCCGCCGAAGCCGATCCCGCGGTGGGCATTGTTGGCCCAACCATCTATTATTTTGACGCCCCGCATACTATCTGGTCAGCGGGGGGAGCCATCAATTGGCGGCAGGGTCTCACCCGGATGATTGGCCTCAATGAACCGGATCAGGGGCAGTTTGGCCAGTTACCCCGTCCGGTTGAGTTTGTAACCGGCTGCGCGCTGCTGATAAAAATGGCGGTGGTGGCCCAAATTGGCGTGTTGGACGACCGCTTTTTTGCTTATTACGAAGAAACAGAATGGTGCGTCCGCACAGCGCGTAATGGGTACAAAGTGATGCACGTGCCGGCGGCCAAAATCTGGCATAAAATCTCCATTCAAGCCAGAGAAGCCTCGCCTACGGTTCATTATTATATGACCCGCAATCGGCTGCTGTTCTTAAAAGCGACTCACGCCGGCCTGCGCCCGTGGCTGCACACCTTTTTGGAATATGGCCGCACCCTGACCAGTTGGACCATCAAACCCAGGTGGCGGCACAAAGCACCTCAACGCCAGGCGATGCTGCAAGCAATTTTAGATTATTGGCGTGGAAATTTTGGCCGGGTAAATTTGCGGAGGAGCGGCACTTGAAAATTCTGTTTCTGTCGCGGTGGTTTCCGTACCCACCCAACAACGGCTCAAAGATCAGAATATTCAATTTGCTCAAAAGCATGGCCGCCGAGCACTCGGTCACGCTGGTTTCATTTACCGACGACACGGTTGAGCCGGCCTATCTGCAAGCGCTGCAACCATACTGCCAGCAGGTTCACGCCATAAAATATCGTCCTTTTCAACCGGGCCGGGCCAGGGCGCTCCTGGGATTTTTTTCAAAACGGCCGCGCTCGGTGGTTGATACCTTTAATTCAGAAATGCAGGCAATTGTGGCGCAAATTTGTGCCCAAACCCGTTTTGATGTAGTCATTGCCTCGCAAATTGATATGGTCCCCTATGCCAGCCAGGTGCCTCACGCGGCCAAAATTTTGGAGGAGCTTGAGCTAACCACCCTCTACGAGCAGTACGTTCTTGAGACCCGGCCCATGAAAAGATTCCTCGCCCGGCTGCGCTGGTGGAAACTAACCCGCTACCTGTCGGAAACACTGGCCGGGTTTAAAGGAGTTACCGTGGTATCAGAGCCGGAGCGACACCGGTTGCGGCAAATTCTGCCCAATTGCCGGGCCGTTGAGGTTATTCCTAACGGCGTGGACACCGCTTTAAACGCGCCTAGCCAGGCCGAACCTCAGCCCGACACCCTGATCTATTCCGGCGCGCTTACCTACAACGCCAATTTTGATGCCGTGGGCTATTTTTTGCAGGAGATTTTTCCGCTTATTCTGGCCAGCCGGCCCAACGTAAAACTTTTCGTTACCGGCAAACTGGCCGGAGTTCCGGTTGAAAAACTGCCCAAATGTGATAACCTGACTTTCACCGGTTATCTGGATGATATCCGGCCCAAAATTTCCCAGAGTTGGGTGAATGTGGTGCCGCTGCGGTTGGGGGGTGGAACGCGCCTGAAGGTTCTGGAGTCGCTGGCCCTGGGTACCCCGGTTGTGGCTACCAGCAAAGGCGCCGAAGGGCTTGATGTTGTACCCGGACAGGACCTGATGCTGGCAAACACCCCAACCGATTTTGCCGCTGCCGTGCTGCAATTGTTATCTACCCCGCACCTGCGCCAACAGTTAAGCCAAAATGGCCGTAAAGTGGTTGAGGCGCAGTATGGCTGGGAAAAAATCGGGCAGCGATTAAACACGTTTATTACCAGTGTGGCAGAATAAATAGTCGCAGTAAGGATTGAGTCAAATGGATAGACTATTAGACGACCCATTAGCGATGTTACCCGCCCCAATTGTAAAATTGTTATGGCCTGTTTTTCAATTTTTGGGCCGATACCGGCACAATCTGTGGGTACTTGGCACTCTGCTGGTTATTCTGCTCCTGGCGCCATTGTTAGGTGTGCTCAGCGGCATAAATTATCTTTATCTTGTGGCGGTGTTGGTTGTCCCGGCATCTTTGATCGGTTTGTATTTTGTCATGCCTCAACCGCAATATGGGCCGGTCATCATTCTGATTGCAGCCTTGTTCATCCCCTTGAGTTTGCCTACCGGCACCGAAAGCCGGTTGGTTGACAGTTTTTTGCTCACCATATTTTTTGTGGGCAACTGGTTGGCTAAAATGATCTTTATCGACAAAAAGTTTTCATTGGTGCCGGCTCCGGCAAACAAACCTTTGCTAGGGTTCATAGCGGTTACGTTTTTTTCTATTATCTGGAGCGGCCTGCTCCGAGACCCGTTGGCCGACCCGGCCAACCTGAGCAGCAAATTTGTGTTCGTCCAATTTGCATCGGCCCTGACCATGGTAATGCTGCCCGGCGCGTTTTTACTAGTAATCAATTACGTAAGGGATATAAGGCTATTTAAGTGGATGGTGGCGCTGGTGCTGGTGGGTGGTGTACTAGGCATCGCTTACAGGTTAAATTTTTCACCATTCTATGTGGTGAATGACTCCGGGTTGTTTACCATGTGGGTTGTGGTCATCGCGACAGCGCTTGTATTATTCAATAACAATTTGTCCTGGGGTTGGAAAGTGCCATTGCTGATAATTGTCGGGGCTTGGATACACTATCGGTTTGTTCTCCAGATTTGGTGGATGGCCGGTTGGTTGCCGTCAATTATTGTGTTGGCGATTCTGCCCTTTATGCGCTCTAAAAAACTGTTTGCCGTTGTGTTGGTAATTGCCGCCATTTACGTGATGATGAACTCCGATTATTTTTTTGACACGGTAATAGGTAATGAGACCAACGAGAGCGGCAATTCCCGCATGACGGCCTGGGAAATGAACTGGACGGTAACCGGCAAGCATTTACTTTTTGGTACCGGCCCGGCCGGATATGCGGTTTATTACATGTCATATTTTCCCAATAATGCGATGGCAACCCACAACAACGTTATTGATATTCTGGCGCAGACCGGCGTCTTTGGTCTGTCTTTTGTTTTTTGGTTCTTTATTACGCTAATCTGGCAGGGGTACAAAGTGTGTGTCCGGCTGCGTGGTCGCCGTGATTTTGTAGAAGCATTGGCCAATATAGGCTTTGCCGGAAGCGTGGCATGTTTGGTTATGATGATGTTTGGCGATTGGCTGTTCCCCTTTACCTACACCCAAACCATTGCCGGGTTTGATTATGTGGTGTACAGTTGGCTGTTTATGGCGGTTATCCCGGTTCTCGATTTGATGTTCCCGGCCGGGTCAAACGCTGTAGCTCCTGCTGTAGCGCATTCATAAAATGACCGACATTTCTGTAATCATCGTCAACTGGAATACACGCGACCTGCTGGCCCAATGCATCGATTCGATTATGGAACATGCCGCCGGGCTGTCGCTGGAAATTATTGTGGTTGATAACGCCTCTACCGATGACAGCGTGGCCATGCTCCGCCAAAATTACCCGACGGTTCGGGTAATTGCCAACCCGTCAAATGTGGGCTTTGCCCGGGCCAACAATCAAGCCATGCAGGTGGCCCAGAGCGACCACTTTTTGCTGTGGAACAGCGATGCCTTTGCCACCCCCGGCGCACTCCAGGCGCTGCTGGCCGTGGCCCGGCAACAGCTGCAGGCCGGTATTGTTGGCGCGCAGTTGCGCAACGCCGATGGCTCGTTTCAGGCGTCTTTCACCGCTTTCCCCGGCTTGTGGCAGGAATTTTTAATTTTAACCGGCCTTGGCCGCGCCCTGTACGGCAACACCTACCCCAGCCGCGGCCCTGCCGAAGAAGCCGGCCCGCAGGTTGTTGATTATGTTGAGGGTGCTTGCCTGCTGGTGAGCCGACTGGCGTTTCAGCAGGTAGGCGGGCTGGACGAAGGTTACTTTATGTACGCCGAAGAGGTGGACTGGTGTTACGCCATGCAGGCCGCCGGCTGGCAGGTGTGGTACCAGCCGCTCGCCCGGGTTGTTCATTTGGGCGGGGCCAGCAGCCGAGGCCGGCGCACCGGCCGTGAAGCCGATCTGTATCGCAGCCGGGTGCGTTTTTTCAGAAAACATTATGGCCCCGGTCAGGCCCAACTTTTAAAAATGTTGATCTACGGCCTGACCGCGGTCAAAATTGGTATTCATGGCTTGCTTCGATTTGTGACCGGTGGGCGTTACGGCCGCCCGGTGGTGTCGCTAAAACATCTTGCTGCGGAGTTGAATAAAGCTCAATGAAAGTATTGCTGCTCACCCAAGTTCTGCCATTTCCGCCCGACAGCGGCCCCAAAGTAAAAACCTGGAACGTGATCAAATATCTGGCTCAACACCATCAGGTAACGCTGGTATCTTTTGTGCGCGGTGATCAATCTGTTGAAATTGAGGCCCTGGCCGCCTACTGCCATGCTGTTCACACCGTGCCGATGAAACGGGGCGCGCTGCGCGACGGCTGGTATATGTTGCGCAGCCTGCTCAGCGGCCAGTCCTTTTTAATGGTCCGCGATGACCGGGCCGAAATGCGCCAACTCATCGACCGGCTGGCTGCCGAGACAAAGTTTGATATTGTTCACGCCGATCAGCTCAACATGGCCCAGTACGCGGCCCGAGTGGCGGGTGCCGCCAAAGTGCTGGATGCGCACAACGCCCTGTGGCTGTTGTACCAGCGCCTGTGGGACACAATGAGCCAGGGGCCAAAAAAATGGCTGCTCAAACGAGACTGGCAGTTGCTCAAAACCTACGAGGGCAGCATCTGTCGTCAGTTTGAAGGCGTACTGGCCGTGAGCCAGGAAGATACCGCCGCGTTGGAAGATGCCGCCGGCCAGCCGCTCAAAAATGTCACCATTATCCCCATTGCCGTTGATACCGACGAAGCAGCCCCCGTGAATCGGCTGCCCACCGCCAACCACATTCTGCACATTGGCACCATGTTTTGGCCGCCCAACATCGATGGGATTTTGTGGTTTTTGCGAGAAGTTTGGCCGCTCATCCGGGCCAAATGCCCCAATGCCGTTTTTGACGTGGTGGGGGCCAAGCCTCCTCCCGAAATTCTGGCCTACAACGAGGCCAGTCTCGGCGTAAATGTTACCGGCTACGTGGATGATCCGGCCCCTTACTATGAAAACGCCGGCGTAATGATTGTTCCGCTGCGCGCTGGCGGCGGTATGCGCGTAAAAATCCTCAACGCGCTGGCGCAGGAACTGCCGATGGTTTCCACCACCATTGGCTGCGAGGGCATCGCCGTTGAATCTGGCCAGCACCTATTGGTGGCCGATTCCCCGCAGGATTTTGCTAACGCCACCCTGCAACTGTTACACGACCATCAGCTTGCCCGCACTCTGGGAGAAAACGGCCGGCAGCTCATTCAGTCCACCTACGATTATCGCTCCGCCTGCCTGCCGCTGGACGATTGTTACAACACAGCTCTGGCTCGACGCAAATGATAGCCCCCAAAACTCTAACTTTTCTCTAAGTATTTTCACATTACGTCATAATTAAATATTATTACACTAATTTCACAATGAACAGGAGAAACTTGTTGCTATGAAAATTTTGGTGACCGGCGGCGCCGGCTATATTGGCAGTATTGTGGTTGAGCAGTTAGTGAAGCAGGGTGAAGAAGTTGTTGTTTTTGATAATCTGTACCAGGGCCACGCCGAGGCTGTTCATCCCGACGCCACCTTTGTTCAGGGCGATCTGGCCAACCTGGCCGCGGTTGAGGCTGTGTTCAATACGCACCGGCCAGAAGCCATTATGCATTTTGCCTCGCATACGCTGGTAGGCGAATCGATGGAAAAGCCTTTTTTGTACCTGGGCGAAAACATCACCAACGGCCTGAATTTGCTCCAGACCGCCCTCAAGTACGATGTCCGTAAATTCATTTTATCATCCACGGCCAACCTGTTTGATGACCCGGAAAAAATGCCCATTGCCGAAACCGAACGGATTGTACCCGGCAGCCCCTATGGCGAATCAAAGTTTATTCTGGAACGGTATCTGTACTGGCTGGACCGCACCCAGAATTTCCGCTACGCCGCCCTGCGTTATTTTAACGCCGCCGGTGCTTCGGAAACCCGCGGTGAAGATCACAACCCGGAACTGCACCTGATTCCCATTGTTTTGCAGGTGGCTCTGGGCCAGCGCGATAGCATAAAAATTTTTGGCGATGACTACCCCACCCCCGATGGCTCCTGCGTGCGCGATTATGTTCACGTGCTGGATCTGGCGCAGGCCCACATTTTGGCGCTGCGCGCTCTGGATAACGGCAGCCGCACCTACAACCTGGGTAACGGCCAGGGTTTCAGCGTGAAAGAAGTTATTGAGATGGCCCGCGATATCACCGGCCATCCCATTCCGGCTCAGGTGGTGGCCCGTCGCCCCGGCGACCCGGATGTACTCATCGCTTCCAGTGACAAAATTCGGCGCGAGCTGGGTTGGGATCCCAAATTTACCAACCTGCGCGATATCATCCAGAGCGCCTGGAACTGGCATCAATCTCACCCGCACGGGTATCGCAGCTAAAAATATCAGCTCCGGGTTGAGGGTAAATTTGCTTTCAACCCGGGGCGTTGTCTACCACGGTCTACCTAAAAGGCGGAAGGAATGAAACGGTTGTTGGGGGGAATCAAACAAGAACACGTAAACCAGAGTTTTATTTTTCTGGTGCTGCTTTTGTGTTATACCTACACCTTTCCGCGCTGGGCCGACCCCAACCAGAACTCTCGCCTGAACATGATTGTGGCGGTAGTTGATGATGGCACTTTTCAAATTGACAAATATGTGCAGAACACCGTTGATTACGCCAAAGTGGGCGAGCACTACTACAGCGATAAAGCGCCCGGGGCGGCATTTTTGGCCATGCCCTTTTACGCCGGCCTGAAAGTTGTGCTCAACCTGCCGGTGCTTGATGCTTTGGTGACCAGGTTATCTAACAGCGAGTCGTTTCAGTCCACCCTGCGCGCCGAAGGCTCCGGCATTTATAAGGAAAAGGTGCGTTTTGCGCTGGCTCAGGTTGTGCTCACCTTTTTTGTGGCGGCCATTCCTACCGCAATTTTGGGGGTTCTGTTGTACAGCCTGTTGGCCGTGTTTGCTGTGCCGGTGTGGTCCCGGCTGATTACAGTGTTGATTTACGGCCTGCTGACGCCCGCCTTTGCCTATGCCGGCGCGTTTTATGGCCATCAATTGAGCGCCGTGCTGTTGTTTGGCGCGTTTTATCTGGCGTTTACGCGCCGGGAGTATTTGCCGGTGGGGGCGCTGCTGGCCATTGGCCTGCTACTGGGCTACAGCGTGGTCACCGAGTACCCGACGGCGGTGATGGTCGTCATCTTGTTTTTGTATACATTTTATGTGCTGGTTAAACAGGGGCGCTGGCTGCAAATTGGTTGGACCATGTTCAGTGGAGTCATTGTGGGCGGCTTGTGGATGGTTTACAACAACACTATTTTTGGCGGCCCGCTCAACCTGGGGTACAGCTACTCGGAGTTATGGGTAAACCAGCACCACACCGGCTTTATGAGCCTGACGCTGCCCTACCCGGCCGCAATGTGGGGCATCACTTTTGGCGTTTTTCGCGGCCTGTTTTTCCTGTCGCCAATTTTGTTGCTGGCGTTTCCCGGTTTTTGGCTGTGGTGGCAATCCGGCCAATATCGCGCCGAATTTTTGGTGGCGATTTTGAGTTCTCTGACCATTTTTCTGTTTAATGCCTCGTCGAGTATGTGGTGGGGCGGTTTTGCCATTGGCCCGCGCTATCTGCTGCCGATGCTACCCTTTTTTGCGCTGCCACTGCCGCTGCTGTTTATAAAATGGGGCGACAGGTTGTGGTTAAAAGTTTTGACCGGGGTGTTGAGCGGCTGGTCGCTGGTGGCCCTGTGGGGGCTGACGCTGGCCGAACAAGCCTTCCCCGCAGACACCATCCCTTTTCCCCTGCTGGACTACGCTCTGCCCAACTGGCTGGCAGGTAACATTGCCAGAAATATCGGCACGGTACTGGGCTTGCGTGGGGCCAGCAGCCTCATTCCCCTGCTGGTGCTGCTGGTACTGGCGGGGGTGAGTTGGTGGCAATTGTTACGTTTGGCGCAGGTTAGTCGCCTTTCAAAAACGGTTGACTCCTCAATCACGCCAGTAGTTCGTTTATCCTGAATACATTTGACGGGCAGTTTTATCATCACAAATTGCTATTACCGGGGGCACACTTTTGCGAAAGAGATTAATGAAAAGGGAATACATTCTATTAGCCATCGCAATCATTATTAGTTTGAGTTTGTCCACAATACCTTATGTTGTGGCTATATTAGTCCAACCTCCTGATAGACAATTTATGGGGATTGTCTCCAATGTACCCGATACAGCGCAGTATATGTCATGGATGAAATCATCTACACAGAATTGGGTTATAAAGAATACATTAACTCCTGAACCTCAACCTGAACCCACCTTCTTTAATCTTCAATGGCTTATTTTAGGACGCTTTAGTGCCTGGTTAAATCTGTCTTATGCCTGGAGCTTACAAATCTTCAGGATTCTTGCATCTGTAATTTTTATGCTGGTAACTTATAAATTATGCAAAATTTATTTTTCCGATAATTTGTGGGCAAGTTGGTTTAGCTGGATTTTAATAAATTTTTCCGCGGGCTTTGGATGGTTATTGGTTGTTCAAAAATATTTGTTAGGAGCCGTTGATGTTAAATACCCGCTAACTATCTATGTAGCCGAGCCTGTTACCTTTCAGAATATGATTATCTATCCGCACTTTTTGGTGGCGGCTACTTTATTGACATTGATTTTTGGAACATTTTTGGTTGCCATTGAACGAAAGCAGCTTAAGTATAGTATCTTCAGTGGTTTCTTGAGCCTGCTTTTGGGCGTATCCCACGGATATGATCTTTTTATTGTATATGGGGTATTGGGGGTTTTCACACTTTTGATCGTGCTCAGAAAAGGTTTTTCGTGGATGCCAATAGTGAGCCTGCTCATTGTCGGGGGAATCTCCTCACCGCCGGCTATGTACTTTTTTTATTTAACAACCACAGATCCGCTTTGGCGGGATGTACTGGCCCAGTTTAAGAATGTGTCAGTATATACCCCGGACCCACTGTTTCTGATAATTTTGATGGGGTTGCCGTTGTGCCTAACGGTTTTTACGTTTGATGGCTTCTTTTTTTCACCGGTAAAAAACTCTTTACAATTCCTGATTCGTGCTTGGCTGGTGGTTAACTTTTTCCTGCTTTATATTCCGACCGATTACCAAATCCATATGTTGAACGGATGGCAAATCCCTTTGGGGTTGTTAGCCAGCGAAGGCTTATTTTACCGTTTAGCTCCTGCACTTAGCCGGTACACCGGATTAAATAAAATTGGCTCTTATTTGAAATCGGCCGGGATGAAATGGGTTTTGGTTGTTATCCTTTTGTTAGCAATATTGCCCACAAATATTTACTTGTTGTTGTGGCGCATAAAAGATATGAGTAACGTACAGCACCAATACTATCTGTATAAAGATGAGTTGAGTGCTATAAATTGGCTGGACGCTAATACTACTCAGGAAGATGTTGTTTTTTCCGGGTTGACCGTTGGTCAATATGTCCCCGGCTTAGCAGGGAATAAAGTTTATCTGGGACACTGGGCGCAGACGGTTGATTTTTTTACAAAGCAAGCCAATGTCAAAAAATTTTTTCAACCGGATATTTCGGCTGAAGATCGACGATCTGTTTTAGAGCAATACAACGTGAAATATGTTATTTACGGCCGTGAGGAAAAATCACTGGGATCTGTTGATCCTGACCAATTGCCATATTTGACTATTGTATTTGAGACGCAAAACACAAAGATATATCGAACTAATTTTGATAACCAATCAGTACAAAATGCGCGAGTAAAGTAAATGACAGTTACAACTAGCAAAACAACAGTCAAAACCCAATCGCAAACAAAATGGTTTGATCGTTGGTGGCCTGTATTTTTAGCCGTAATATTATTGGTTGGCGCGATATTTCGCCTTGGTGAGCTTTCCTTAATGGAGTTTAGACATGATTCAGCTTATTGGGCTTTAGATGCTTACCGCATTTTACACGGCGGATATTTGCCATTGGTAGGGCAACAGGTAGGCAGCGTTCAAGTTGATTTATATAACGGGCCGGTTTTATCATACATTACAGCGCTTGTGTTTTTATTGTTTGGATACCAACCCGTTTTCATGGCGATGTTTATTGCTATGTGTAATGTTGCTGGTATATTTTTTACTTTTTTGTTAGGTCAAAAACTCTATTCCAGAAAAGTGGGGCTTATTGCTGCTCTGTTAATGAGCTTGTCGCCTTGGCTGGTATTATATGGGCGTATGTTCTGGCCACAAGCCTTATTTCCTGCGCTTATTCCCTTAAGTTTCTTGGTTTTAATTTCGGCTGTAGAAAAAAACAAAATATTTGGGGCATTAATTTATGGGATCTTGCTTGGTGTCGGCTTGCAACTTCACCTGTCGATTATGGCCTTGATTGGCACCGGAATACTATATGTACTTGTGTATAGTCATCGTCGGGTTGTATCGACCGCATTTGTGAGCATAGGGGTAGCCATTGGGTACAGCCCCATTGTAATTTACGATATCACGCACAATTTTGTTAACCTGACTGGCTTGATGCATCTGCCAACGTTACATGCTGTCAACGAACCAAGAATATTTCATTATGCCAAAACTCTCTGGAATTTTGAAAATATTCTTTCTGGACAAGCCTTGTGGGTTAGTAAATTATCTGATGTGTCATTTATTCCAAAAATCATTGATTGGGGACAAGGCTTTTTATTTAGCGGTTTGTTTATCCTTGCTGTCATAATGCTGGTTGCCAAAAATTTCCAGGGCAAAAGTTTCAAAGAAGGATTTCGGTTATCTCACCAAGATGCATTGGTGCTTTTCTTTGTGATTTTTCCGGCAGCTTATCTGTTTCTATCACGCAGTTTGATTCAACGGCATTATTTTCTATTTTTATATCCACTTCCCTTGTTGATTATCGGCAGAGGTTTAACGTTGTGGCAAAGCAACCTTAATCACAAAAACGTGTCAAAAGGGGTATACCTGGTTGTTCCATTCGTTTTTATCCTGGCTTGTTGTCTTAATTTTGTGACGGTGCTATATGGTTATACATTTCTTAATTTGAGTGGCGGTGAAGGGCAGTATGGCACCGTATTGGCTGATAAACAAAAGGCTGTTAATTTTATCCGTGCTGACTCACAAGGCGCTTATGAGGTAAAGATAAATAAGGTACAGGAAACTTTGCCGTATGTATTTTTGTTTGAAGCAAAAGATAGTATCAGCGTTGAAGGCAGGGAAGATATTGCTGAGGCAATATACTCAACATCGACTGCGGAACAGCTACATCAATACGAAATTATCGAGCCCAAATATTTCGATGAGAATGCCTTTGAGGGGAGAAAGGTTTTGTATCAATCCCGAGGCGTAATGGTTCTTGATTAAAGAATCGAGGGGATAAGGGGTTTTGACTTGAGTTTGCCAATGTTCAGAGGAAAATTAACCGGGACCGGGTCTCTCCGTATAAAAGGGATATCTCCAAAATTATGAGTAATATGCCAGTGCTGGACTCAGCGAAAACCAAAGTAAATACTAATTTGTGGCTTGAAAAAGGGTTAACCGGAAATTGGGTAGTACCGGGGATTTTGTTTTTATTAACTCTTGCCATCCGGCTCCCGTTTGTAAGCCATATATTATACCACTGGGATTCGGTTAACTTTGCGATGGCTATTAAAGAATTTGATCTGTCCAAGGGACAACCTCACCCGCCCGGTTACATTGGTTATGTCTGGCTTACCCGGCTGGTAGATGCTTTTTTTCACAATGCCCAAACCACGCTGGTGGTTATTAGCGTAATTTCCAGCGCGCTGGCGGTTGTGGCCTTATTCTTTTTGGGAAAAGCGATGTTTGGCCGAACGACCGGGTTGATTGCCAGCGTGTTTTTGGCAGTTTCACCCCTGTTCTGGTTTTATGGCGAAATCGCTCTGCCGCACACACTCGATGCGCTGTTGGTGATAGTTGCTGTTTGGTGGCTGTACGAAACCATGCGCGGCGACCAGCGCTACCTGTACCCCGCGGTAATTATGTCGGCGGTGGCGGGCGGCGTTCGGCCGCAAACGCTGGTGTTTTTAGCGCCGCTCATCCTGTTTGCGGTTTGGCGGGTTAGCTGGCGGAAGTTGTTTACCGCGGCAGCTTTGGGAGTACTCATTTGCCTGGCATGGTTTATTCCGCTCATGAGCTGGAGCGGCGGCGTCGCTCGATATTTAGAAGTAACCGGCGCTTTTACCGAACAATTTCAACGTGACACCTCCGTATTTTTGGGGGCCGGCTGGATAGGATTGCGCCGCAATATTATAAAATTAACCCTGTACACCACGTACGGTTGGAGCCTGGCGGTTATTCCGGCTGTTGTTTATGGCGCGTACCATCTCTATCAACGCCGTTGGCCCCGGGGTTGGGATAACATTCTGTTTTTGGGGTTGTGGATGGCCCCAACCATAATCTTTTACTTGTTGGTGCATATGGGGCAACAGGGGTTAACCTTTGTTTATTTACCGGGGCTGTTGCTCATCAGTGCTGAAAGCCTGCGGCGACTGTTCCGCGCCAATTTTACCTCAGTGGCTGCTGCGGCGGCTGTTATTGCGCTGTTAAATCTGGTAATTTTTACGCTGATGCCGGAATACCCGCTGAATTCGCAGGTGGTCAGGTTGCTGACCCAAACAACCATTGCCAATTCTGACAACTATTACCAGAATCGGTTTGATGCCATTAAGCGGAATTTTGATCCCAAAACCACCGTAATTGTGGCCGCCAACTGGCATCACCTGCAATTTTACCTGCCGGAATATCACGTTGTGCCTTTTGACGTGGGGGCCAAGTGGGAAATCAATGAAAATATTCCTGTGGCGCAGCAGTTGGTGGTGTCGCCGCAAGATATTTCTTTGGCTTCTCCGGCCAATGATAACCTGAAAATTGTGATTTTTGACCCCTCATTGGTTCCCTTTAATCGAGACGCGGCTCAAATCAGGTCGATGACTCTGCCGGATGGCACGGTTTTGGATTACCTGAATTGGCCGTCAAACAAAAAATTAGAAATAACTTCGCAGAATTTTGGGTTATCGGTCAATTAGAACTTTACGGTGAACAGCAAATTGGCGCGGAGACGTTAATCCGGGTTCTAAAGGAGAATAGCATGGCAACAAGAAACAAAGCACTCATTATTATTCCCACCTACAACGAAATTGATAACCTTGAATTGTTGATCACCGACATTTTGGCGCTGAAGGGTGGCTTTGATATTTTGGTGGTCGATGATAACTCTCCTGATGGCACCGGCAAACTGGCCGACGACCTTGCCGAGCGGCTGGCCGAAGTTAGCGTGATGCATCGCGCTGGCAAATTAGGCCTGGGTACTGCCTATATTGCCGGGTTTAAGTGGGCCATTGCCCAGGGGTATGATTTTGTGCTTGAAATGGATTGTGACTTTTCTCATCACCCCCGGTATTTGCCAAACTTTTTAGAGCATATCTCGGCGGCAGATCTGGTTATTGGTTCCCGGTATGTCGCGGGTGGGGGGACTCGTAATTGGGGCTGGCTGAGAAAATTCATCAGCAGCGGTGGCAATACGTTTGCTCGGGTTATGCTGCGCCTGAAAACCAAAGATTGCACCGGCGGGTATCGATGTTATCGCCGTGAAATGTTGCAGCGGGTGCCGTGGGATCAAATGAATCTCAAAGGATATGCGTTTCAGGTGGGATCGGTTTATCATGTTGAAAGATTGGCAGGCCGGGTAGTTGAGTTTCCCATTATTTTTGAAGACCGGCGCGTGGGCAAATCAAAAATGTCGTGGCGAATTGTGGTTGAGGCGTTTAGATATGTTATGCAGCAAGCGTTGTTTGTTGAGCAAAATATATCCGGTGAACCCGATTTGTCGAAATTTCGGAGAGTTCCATAAGCAACCAAGGGTAACTTCAGTGAAAAGATTTACGCTAATTTCTGTTTGGTTCGTGATAATGATAATGTTTGGGCTGAGTGCCTCCGATATGAGTTTTGCTCAGCAACCAGACTTAGAAGTTAAATGGAATACGCCAATTCAAGTTCCATCGCCCATTGATTCAAACTCGTGGTTTCCGGATTTTGCGGTGGATAGCCGGGGTCGAGTTCATGTTGTTTGGAATGAAACTAAACCAGCAGAAGAAGGAGGTGAAATAGAGCGGGTTTATTATTCTGTTTGGGATGGTCAAAAGTGGTCACCTTACAATGATATTCTGGTCCCCCAGGCAGATATAAACCGTATTGTTATTGCCATAGATGATCGTGATACCCTTCACCTTGTCCAAGGGTGGTTAAGCCTGTATCACAAACAGGCCGACGCCGACGCGGCAATTTCCGCAGCTGCCTGGACAGAACCAAGACCCATTAATACGCGGCGTGGAACCTATTACAAAGATATTGCCATCTATAAAGATACCATCCACGTTTTGTATGATGACCTCAGTCCCGGCGGTGATAATGTCGGATCAGATATGTATTATCGCAAATCTACTGATCGCGGCCAGACGTGGGGGGTACCGGTAGCCTTATTTCCAGATAATAAAGGTGGTTCGAGCCGCCCTCATATTGAAGTTGATAAATCTGGGGGTCTTTATGCTGGTTGGGATGAGGGGTGGGATCGTTTGAGTGGGCTGGGTAAGGCAGAATATAGCGTTTTTATGTATTCCCCTGATGGGGGAGATACCTGGTCAAAACCAACAGAAGTGACTTACCCCACCGCTGATACTGCTCAACTCACCGTTGCCGGTGATGGACGCGGCGGCGTAATGCTTGTGTGGCGGACTGCATCTTCAAACTTGATTTATTACATGTGGTCTACAGATTATGGTAATAGCTGGTTTCCGCCCGGATCGATTCCTGGCATTCTGGCGCGTGAGTGGGGTAATCCATTTGATGCCTATGATATGGCTGTGGATAGTAATGGTCATGTTCATTTGCTGGTCGTGGGAGATTTGTCGATGGAACGGCGTCAACGGGGCGTGGCTTCTGGTGTTTACCACCTTGAGTGGGATGGTCGCCGTTGGTTTGAGCCGCAGCCTGTTTTTGAAGGGGCCTGGTATCCCAGTTATCCAAAGTTGGTGATTTCGCGTGGCAATCAGTTTGACGCAACATGGCACCTTGATGAGGCTCTGTGGAACAGCGTGAAGCCTTCCCAAATCTGGTATGTTCACGGGCAATCCAATGCTCCGGCAGTAAGCCCTGAACCGATTCCAACCTTAACGCCAACGCCTGAACCGCCTACACTTACGCCCGTGGCTACTCTTACGCCAATACCCACATTCGCACCGGGTGTCAGGCAAACGCCCGTACCTGTTGGAATTGCCGAGTCTATCTACACTGAAACGGATGAACTCGCTCTTTTAATCAAGAGTTTGATTCCAGCAACTTTAGTTATCACCATAATCTTGATTAGCCTTCGTTTCTTTAAGCGCAGCTAATAACTTTTGTATAAGGCCGCAATTTCAATGGCACTGTAAAAAATACCGATATCTCAAAAAAGGATATAACGTGAAACTTTCAGTTATTATTCCCTGTTATAACGAAAGCAAGACTATCGATACCATAATTCGGCAGGTTATGGCAGTTTCGCTGCCCATTGACCGTGAAATTGTTATTATTGACGATTTTTCAACAGACGGTACCCGGAATTATTTGCAGTCGCTCAAAGAAAATCCAAATATCCGCGTTGTTTTTCATCAAGAAAACAAAGGTAAAGGAGCCGCCCTGCGCTCCGGCTTTGCTCACGCTACCGGCGATATCGTCATTATTCAAGATGCTGATTTGGAATATGACCCCAACGAGTATCCTAAATTGCTTCAACCTATTCTGGATGGCAGAGCTGATGTGGTTTATGGTTCAAGATTTATTGGTGGTGACTCGCACCGGGTGTTATATTTTTGGCATTCAATTGGAAATCGATTTTTAACCCTCCTTTCCAATATGTTCACCAACCTGAATTTGACCGATATGGAAGTTTGTTACAAGCTTTTCAAACGTGACATTCTGGCACAAATTAATTTGGAAGAAGACAGATTTGGTTTTGAACCTGAAGTTACAGCCAAAATAGCCCGTTTAAAGTGTTCTATATATGAAGTAGGGATTTCTTACTACGGACGAACCTACGAAGACGGTAAAAAAATAAGTTGGAAGGATGGGGTTAGAGCAATTTATGTTATTCTCAAATATGGCTTGTTTCATAAACAATCCGTTAATGCTGCCAACCAGCCCGCCCCGTTTCGTGATGAACTACCGGTGAGTAACCTTAATTCTGAAAAAGCCTAATTGGCCTCGTTGAGTTCAAAACAATTTTTCTCCCTTTCAGAACTGTTCTATCCCCTGCCGCTAATTGGCGCCGGGTTGGTTGGTACAACTAACCCAATCTTTTTGACGGCGGCCTGTCTGTTAGCCCTGCTCCCCTGGCTTGTTCGATGGGGCATACCGGGCAAACCAGCCCGACCGGTTGTGCTGGGTGCGCCGCTGGCTCTGCTGGCTTTGAGCGCCCTGCTCAGCCTGTGGCCCAGTTACAACCCCACCCGTAGTTTGCCGGTACTTTTGACGCTTCTCGGAAGCAATAGTCTGTTTTTTGCTATAGTCAACACCTCTGTTTCGCCCCGGTTATTAGCCAAAGTCATAGTGCTGGCTGCTGCTGCGCTCGCACTCTATTTTATCGGTCAGTATGCTCACTTTAATTACCCCACCGAACCCGAAAGCTGGCAGGCGTACGTTAACCGTGCTGCTACCGCTATCAGCCAGCCACTGCCAAACCTGACCTTTTTTACGCCGCACGTTAACGGCGTGGGCGCTTTTGTAGAAGGCGCTTTTTTTATTAATCTGGCGCTGTTGTGGCTGGCTCGCGGGCGGCAGAGATGGGTTTGGAGCGCAGCGCTGGCGAGCATTGTGCTGGCCCTGTTGGTTTCGCAGTCACGAGGGGCGTGGTTGGCGGTAGCGCTGGCGCTGGGCATTGGGGCGGTTTTATTGTTCCCCACGTCAAAATTGCGCGCAGTTATCGGCCTGGCCGGAGTCGTTCTGGCGGTTATCGCGGCTGGAGCGGTTTTGTTATTTCCAGAGATGGCTTTAACCGTGGCCCAATCACGTTTAAACCTTTACCTGGACAGCCTCTACCTTTTTAGCGCTTACCCCTTTACCGGTATTGGCCTGGGCGATACGTTTGCAATGGTTTATTCCAAATACCAGTTGCTGATCAATGTGCCGTTTCTGTCTTACACCCATAATCTGTTTTTGACGGTTGGGTTATCTCTGGGGGTGCTGGGGGTATTGGCGCTGCTGTGGCTGGTGCTGGCCTTTTTTCAGTTTGTATTTCAGGCAGAAAAAGTCGAGCCGTCCCATCACCTGTTGTTCAGAGCGGCCTGGTTGGGGGTAACGGCTCAGTTGGGGCACGGCCTGACCGATGCCACGCAGTTCTCCAATTCGCTGTGGGCCATGCCGATGCTTTTTAGCCTGCTGGCACTGGCGGTTGTAGTTGGCCGAGATGGCCCACGTGACGCACTCAACCGGATTCATCCCCCCCGCCGATGGGTGATTCCTGCGGCAATGGGGTTGTTGCTGCTGGCGGCTGGTTGGGGGTTTGGCCCCGGCGGCTGGTACGCCAACCTGGGCGCTGTTTACCAAACCCGCGCCGACCTGTCGCCCCACCTTGATGACACAGCCCGGCAAACGCTGCGGGCGCAGGCGGTAACCTATTTTGACCGGGCGCTGGCCATCAACCCGGATCAACCCACGGCCAATTATCGCCTGGGCCAGATGGCGTTAGACGCCCAAAATTTTGATCAGGCCATCACCTTGTTAGCCAGGGCGCAGGCCCGGCAGCCAGATAATCAGGCGGTGCTAAAGGCGCTGGGGCTGGCCTACGTCTGGACCGGCCAGCTTGACCGGGCCGAGTCACTTTTGCGCCGGCGCAACGACCGGGCTGAAGTTGCCGAAGAACTGGGCACCTGGAGTTGGTGGTGGGGTACCCAGAATCGGCCGGAATTGTCAGATTACGCGCACCAAATGGCCACTCGGCTGGCCCAATGAGCTGCCGGCAGTTTGTTCAGCCTGGCTAGCGGATGGCTTCGCCGCGGGCTATCACTTCTATTTCGGCCAGGCTGGCCAGTTGCATGCCGTAAAATGTGCCGGTAATGTTGTCAATTTTTACCTCTACCACCCGGGCCAGCACATTTGCAAAAGGCACGTCTGTGCCAGAAACCGCAATATCTTTGCTGACGGTAGTTTGGGCGGCCAGCGTGGTGGCAGTGGCATCCTGGTACAGGCGCACAGTTGCTTTATGTACCTGTAACGTAGAATTGGCCTCATCACCGGGCCGCGGGTTGTAAAGCCGAACATTCCGCACCGTCACCGGCACCGGAAACGTAAATCTGACCCACTGGCCGTTGGCCGGTTGGCCGGAGGCGCTGTTCCAGTAGCGCCAGATTTCGCCTTTCATCACTTTGCGGTCATTTATCCCGGAAATGGTATTTGCGTCTCGCGCCGATGAAACCGTAACTTTTGCGCCAGGCGCCAGGTTCGACCATTTGGCCTCGGCGTCCGAGGCTGGCACCGGGATCATGGTGTGGCCCACATGGCAGCCAACGCACCGGGCTTCAGTCCCCGGCGGGCCAAAATTCATACCGGCCACGTGGGTTGCGCCGCTGGGGGTAAGCGGAACTGTGCCGTCTGATGATCTGATTTGTTCAAACAGAGGCACATTTGCCGGTGCGGCCGGTTCTTTTACCGAGCCATCGGGGTTTACCGGGCGCTCGCCCAGCAGAATTGGCCAGTCCTGGTTGGGAAACGAGCCGGAACTGCTGCGTTGCTGGTCGATAAAAAACCGGATAATTGCCGCCGACCCAACAGGCGGGGCAGTGTCGATTTCTGCATCTACCGGGCCGTTGGCGTAAACATTGAGCGCATTAAAAATAAAGGTGCCATCCAGATTGTACGGGCCGTTGGCCGGCGGCGGGAGCAGGCTTGCGGTTTTGCTCACCGAGTCGGGAATAATTGGCGGCAGCGGGCGTGGCTGAATCAATTTGGCCCGCAGCTCGGCCGTGCCGGGGTTGTCGTACAGTAATTTCAGGTTACTGCCGTCACTGTTGCTGGTGTACAGGCCGTAATCCTGGTTAATATCCGCCGCCCACGAGAACAGCAGCCGGTTGTCGGCAAAAACTGCCGGTTCGGCGGCATACGAGCCTTTGAAAATGCCAAACGATGTTGGATTGGCGGGATGGACGTAATCCAGCGTGAGAGAGGTAACGCCCACCAGGGATTCGTAATTACCCGGCCCGCGCTGGTATTGGCGCAGCCCGCCAAAACCGGCGGCTTCGGTCATGTTGTGCATCGGGAAGTAGTTGGCAATCAACTCGCCCTGTGGGGTGAACGCGCCGCCGTACATATGGTTTGAGTCAAGGGGGTGCGGCGTGCCGCCCCATTGGGCCAGCCCGGTTCCATCCGGGTTGATAACGGCCGCGTGCCAGGCGTTGCGCCACAAATGGTCGCTGCCGCCCACGTGATTGCCTCGATCTGTGGTCAGACCATCTTTTTGTTTGTAGCCGCCGGCGGGGTCTGTAACGGTGCTCATACTGTTTGTGGCAAACCGATGATTGCGCCACCAGCGCGCGTAAACAATTTTGCCGGTAATGGGGTCAACCATCGGGCGGTCGGCGCCGTTACGTTCGGCGGTAATCCGGTGCAATTTTGAGCCATCGGCATTGATCACATAAAGATTGGTGGCGCGAGCGCCGCTATATTGGGCAAAACTTGGCCAGCGGGTTGATGAAAAGACAATGCGTCCATCGGGCAGCCAGGCCGGGTCGGTGTCGTCGTAATTGCTGAGCAGGTTGGGCAGCCCCTGAGCGCTCAAATTTAAATTTTGATCGGAAAAGGTAATTTGTTTGAGATTTGTGCCATCAACATTGATGGTGTAAAGACGCCACGCGCCGGGGTTGCCCACCGAACCGCGGGAATAGTTGCCCGCCGGCAACCCGGCAAAGACAATTCTGGTGCCATCGTACGACACATCGGGCGCGTTGACATCGATAAGATTAAGCGTGGCGGCGCTGGGGTTAGCGCCATCAATCAGGGTTTTGAGGCGATTATTTGTTTCCCGGATCAGCAATTTGCCGGGTGAAGCCACCTGAAAGCGGCTGAATGGCCCAACTCCCGCTATGCCTTTGGGCACGTTCCAGTAAATGCTGCCGGACGAAGGAATTTGCCGCGACACAAAAACGATGCCCTGGTCCGGCGCGGCAGCTACCCTGGAACGGATAACCACAGGCAGATAAACCTTGTAGGGCGGTTCGGCGGCATTGGCCTGGGCCAGGCTCAGTACCCCGGAAATTGTTGGGGTATCTAGCTGTAATTCAAATATATTTCCCAGCAAAATAATAGCTAAAATATTGATAAATGTGATGATACGCTTGCGCATCGTGCCCCCCATCATTCGGTTAGAAAACTTCAATAAACTCTAACTTTTTTCCTATAAATATTCCAAAGGGTAGGATACCATTATTGCTTAGGTAAAACATCGTACAAACAATGCATCTTTAAAAAGAAAAAGGCCGATGCACCTATCGGCCTTTTTGGCTACTGAGTATAGTTCTTTGGGATCATATTAGCTCAATCAGCTTGTTCCTGACCGCATAAGATACCGCTTCGGTCCGGCTTTTAACGTTGAGTTTGGTGATAATTTTGGCCACGTGGTTTTTTACGGTGCGTTCGGTGATGTGCAGCGTCTCGCCAATTTCTTTGTTGCGCAGTCCTTCGGCCAGCAGTTTTAACACTTCAACTTCGCGGGCAGTCAACCCGCTGTCCGGCATGGGGGCGGCAATTCGGTTGACCAGCCGGGTGGCAATATGCGGCGGCAGCAGCGATTTTCCTCTGGCCGCGGCCCGAACCACTTCTAACAACACTTCGATATTATCTCCTTTGAGCGCATAACTCTTGGCCCCGGCTTGCAGGCTTTTGTAAATGTAATCATCCTGATCGTAGCTGCTGAGGATGACCACGTTAGACATAGGCACTTGCTGCGTGATGGTGGCCGTGGTTTCAATACCGTCAACGTCCGGCATCTGGATATCAACAATCACCACATGCGGACGATGGATTTTGGCCAGCTCGATGGCTTCCCGGCCATTAGTGGCCTGGCCTACCACCTCAAATTCGTCACTGGCTTGCAATAATTTTAGCAAACCTTCGCGCACAACCTGATGATCGTCGGCAATCAACACTCTTGTTTTATCCATAAAACATCCCTGTTGCCTTCCTGGCCCGGTTGTTGGGGGCTAACCCCACTTTGTTGACTCTGTTTGCAATTTTCAGGATTGAGGGTATTTGGTTTTGGGGAGGGGGAGCAAACTCAGGTTAATCCGTTAATCAGTTTAACACAGTTTATGGCAAAAATGCACTGAGACATAGGTTAGGGGTGCCGGCCAACTTGCATGTAGAGCTGCTCCAGTTTTTCAACCGCTTTGCGCCAATCGTGGCAGGTTTCAACATAATGCCTGCCGGCATCACCCACGTGCCGGCGCAATTCTCCATCGGCCAGCAGTTGCAGCGCGCTTGCGGCCATCGCCTGCGGCGAGTCGGCCACAAGCAGTTCCCGGTTGGCCTGCACCTGCAACGCGCCCAATGTTTTGGAGGTGGTTATCACCGGCGTGGCCATCGCCATCGCTTCCAAAACCTTGTTTTGAATACCGACCCCATACCGCATGGGCAAAATGGTTAGCGCCGCCTGGCCGATGTGCGGGCGCATGTCTGGCACGGTGCCGGTAACCGAAATGCGCGGGTCGCCGGCCAGCTCAAGCAGCTTTGGCGACGGGTCTTTGCCCACAATAGTCAATTTAATCTCTGGCTTGTGCTGCCAGATGAGCGGCATCACCTGGGTGATTAAATCGATGGCGGCAGCAACATTGGCATGGTAGCTCATTTTGCCGCTAAATACCAGTGTGTCGGCCAATCGAGGTTGGTTTAGCGGCGCAAAATAATCCAAATCGACCCCGTTGGGCAGTACCACAATATGCTCATCGGCCTGTGGGTGGGCGGAGAGATTCGTCAGCGTGGCTTTATCCTGCGGCGAGGTGACCAAAACCCGGCTAAACCGCTGCAACAGGTTGCCTTCGTAGCGGCGGTTGCGGCTCAATTCTACGGTGGCCATCAGCCGGCTGCGCCAGGTGGGGCCGCCGGCCAGCACCTTTTCAAACAGCAGGGTGATCGAATCAACCGAGTCGAAAATAACGGGCCGGTTGCCAACCGCCCGGGCCAGTTCTGCGCCGCGCATGTGTTCCACGTGGACGGCATCAAATGTTTGTTGGGCCAGCGTGCGGCGAATGAGCGCCGCCATTTCCGGGGAGCGTGAATAGGCCGCCTGGAGGGGAGTGGCCAACTGTGGCAGGGCGCCAACGCCGTTCCACAGCGTTTGCCAGCGGGGCAGCGGCACGGTTTCAACCTGCTGGCACCATGTTTTGAGCGTACTCAGGCTGCCGGTCTCCTCACCGGGCGGGACAAGGGCCAGCAGCGTGATTTGATGGCCGCGCTGGGCCAGATATTTGATGATGTTGTACGGCCGGACTCTGATAAGCGATGGAATATATGGGCTGATAAATAGGATTCGCATTTGGTCTCACTATTTTGGCAGAATAGTTCAAGTATACCCCAATGGGATTCAAGAAATATCAGAGTTCCATGTAAATTTGGTTATATTTAAACAAACACTACGTTTGCACTTTTTAAACTTCGCTCAAAATAGGTCACAGATTAGAAAACACAGATGAA
>CAYOXS010000010.1:33076-42139 GCA_964407935.1 uncultured Caldilineaceae bacterium | reverse complement strand
CAACGGTGGCGATGTCTTCCGGCAGTTTATCGGGCGGCGCGCCGGGAATACGGTTGAAAATGGTGTGAAATTCCAGCTCGACAAACAGGTTGGCCACCTCAACCAGATTAAAATCGGTGGTTTTGCCGGCTTCAATGTTCAGCTCAACATTGGGCACAGCGGTGATAATCCGGCCCAGATCACGCGAGAGAAAGGCGCTGTCGCGCTCGGCTTCCAGCTTGCTGCGGGTGCCGGCGGCAATTTTATCGAGGTTGGCGTAAATGCCTTCCAGCGTGCCAAAATCCTGAATCAGTTTGGCCCCGCCTTTTTCACCGATGCCTTTGACGCCGGGGATGTTGTCGCTGGTGTCGCCGGTTAGCCCTTTCAGCTCAATAAGCTGCGTTGGGGTAACGCCGTAACGTTCCTGCACTTTGGCCTCGTCGTACAGTTCGCGGTCGGCAAATTTGCGGCCGGAGATGATCACTTTGATGTTGGGCGCGACAAGCTGGAAGGCGTCGCGGTCGCCGGTGACAATCAGCGCCTCAATGCCGCGCGCGGCGGCCTGGTTGGCCAGCGTGCCGAGCAGGTCATCGGCCTCAAAGCCTTCTTTGGTAAAAACGGGCATGTTGAAGGCGCGCACCAACTGCTCAATACGCTCAATCTGGCTGCGCAGGTCATCGGGCATTTTTTCACGGGTGGCTTTGTAATCGGTGTACATCTGGTGCCGAAAGGTATCGCCTTTGTCAAAAGTGACGATGAAGTAATCCGGCTCAAACTCTTTCCACACGGCCAGCAGCATGTTGGTGAAGCCGTAAACGGCGTGGGTCGGTTCGCCGGCGGCGGTGCTGAAGGTGGCCGGCATGCCAAAATAGGCGCGATACGCCAGCGCGTGGCCATCGATGAGGACGAGCGTTGGTTTTTTGTCGGTCATGATAATTTCTCCGAGTTGGATGATAATGACAGTTGGGCTAATTGCATATTCGTAACATGGTTTCTTACCCCCACCCCCGGCCCCTCCCCCTGACAGGGGAAGGGGGTTGGGGGGATGGGGGTGAGTAGTTACAAATAACTTACCACGTAATACACCACCACACTCACAAACAACACGCTGTCAATCCGGTCCAGAAAACCGCCGTGGCCGGGAAACAGGTTGGACGAGTCTTTAACGCCAACATCCCGTTTCATCAGCGAGATAGCCAGATCGCCAAACAGGCCGGCGATGGGCGTGAGCAGCCCCACAGCCAGGGCGGTGAACCAGAACAGTTCCGGCGCAAACGCGGCCAGCACCAGCGCCATCACCACGCTGGCCACGATACCGCCAAACAGCCCTTCCCAGGTTTTTTTGGGGCTGTGTCGCGGCCAGAGTTTGTGTTTGCCAATGGCCCGGCCGGTAAAGTAGGCAAAAGTATCGGCGGCCCAGGTACAGAGCAAGGCCAGCCACACCCAATACAGGCCGGCGGGCAACTGTCGCAGGGCGACAATGTGGCCAATGCCCCAGCCGATGTACAGCCCGCCGGCCACGGTTAAAGCCCAATCGGCGGTGGGTTGTTCCGAGTGCTGGAACAACTGCCACACCAGCGACCCCAGCAGCGCCAGGCTGAGGGCCAGCGGCAGCAACTGAACGGCGGGAAAGTAACTGCCAATTACCAGCAGCGCAATCAGCGCCAAAATAATTACTGTTGCCGGCGCGTAGCGGCCAAGCTGCATCATCTGGGCGTATTCCCAGCCGGCAATCAACGCCACCGCCAGCGCCCCCACCAAAAACCACCCGCCGCCGGCAAATATCGCTACCACCACAATGGGGATAGCTATCAACGCTGATACGACTCGAGTTCTTAACATGATCTGACCTGTGGCAAAGTTAGGGTAAAAGCGATGGCAGCAGCAAACAGCGGGAGGCAGAGGCCTGATAGCAAACGCGCTGCCCGGCAACAACATCACCGGGCAGCGCCGCGTTCAAACAATTCAATTATTCGGTTGGAGTCTGTCCTTTGGGGGCCAACACAGCCACCGAAGCGACAACATCGTTGGCTTTCATATTCATCACTTTAACGCCCAGGGTGGGCCGGCCCTGCTCAGAAATATCTTTGATGGGCGTGCGCAGCATCATCCCTTCCTGAGAAATCAGGGTGATATCGCCCTCTTCGTTGACCACCCGGGCCGACACAATCTGGCCGGTGCGGCTGGCGTCTTTGGCCAGCGTCCGCACCCCCTGCCCGCTGCGGTGGTGCTGCGGGTACTCAGACAAAGGTGTGCGCTTGGCAAAACCATGTTCGGTGACGACCAGCAAATGGGCGTCCGCTTCAATCACGTCCATGCCGCAGATTTCGTCTTTGCCCTTGAGCCGCATGGCGTTGACGCCGGCCGCGGCCCGGCCCATCGGCCTAACTTCATCTTCAAGGAAACGGATAGCCTGGCCGCTGCGCGAAACCACAATCACTTCGTTGTCGCCTTCGGTGAGTTTAACCCAGCCCAATTCATCGTCATCGTCCAGATTAATTGCAATCAACCCGCTGGGCCGGACTGATTCAAAGGCACTGACATCGGTCCGTTTGATGCGGCCTTTGCGGGTGAGCATAATCAAATATTCGGCCTGTTCAAAACTGGGCACGGTCAGGGCGGCGGTAATTTTTTCGCCAGGGTCCACGTTGATGAGGTTGACAATGGAGATGCCTTTGGCCGTGCGGCTGGCATCGGGGATGCGGTAGGCGCGCTCGGAGTAAACTTTGCCCTTGTCGGTAAAATAGAGGATGGTGTCAAGGGTGCGGGCGGCAAACAGAAACTCCACCACGTCCTCGTCGCGGGTGGTCATGCCGGTAACGCCGCGCCCGCCGCGGATCTGCGAGCGGTAGGTTTGGCTGGGCACGCGCTTGATGTAGCCGCGCTGCGTCAATGAAATCAGCACTTCTTCGTCTTTAACCAGATCCTCTTCGTTAAAGTCGCCGGTTTCATCGGCCACAATCACAGTGCGGCGTTTGTCGCCGTAATTTGTTTTGATTTCAACCAGGTCTTCGCGGATCAGGCCCAGAATTTTGTCCGGGTTGGCCAGCAAATCCTCCAGGTAGGCAATGGTTTTCATCACCTCCTGATATTCGTCTTCGATTTTCTGGCGTTCCAGCGCGGCCAGCCGGCGGAGCTGCATATCCAAAATGGCCTGCGCCTGCACCAGCGACAACCCAAAGTTTTCAATGAGTTTGGCGCGGGCGTCTTCGGCGTCCTGGCTGGCGCGGATGGTTCTGATGATGGCATCCAGGCTGCCTAACGCGATGCGCAGCCCTTCCAGAATATGGGCGCGGTCTCGGGCGCGGCCCAGATCGTATTCGGTGCGGCGGGTGATGACCACCTGCCGGTGTTCGACGTAGGCCATAAGCGCCCGTTTGAGGGGCAGCACCCGCGGTTCACCATCGAGCAGGGCCAGCATGTTGATGCCAAAAGTGGATTGCAGGGTGGTGTGCTTGTACAACTGGTTGAGCACTTTTTTGGGCTGCGCGCCGCGTTTCAGCTCGATGACAATGGCCAACCCGGCCCGGTCAGACTCATCGCGCAGGTCAGAAATATCCTTGATTTTGCCATCGCGCACCAGGTCGGCAATGCGCTCCAGCAGCGAGGCTTTGTTCACCTGAAACGGAATTTCGGTGACAACAATGCGGTAGCGGTCGGCCTTGGTTTCCTCGATGTTGGCCGTGGCGCGCATGGTTACCCGGCCTTTGCCGGTGGCGTAAGCGTTGAGCAAGCCCTCCTGCCCAAACATCTGGGCGCCGGTGGGAAAATCCGGCCCTTTAACAAACTGCATCAGCTCTTCAACGGTCACGTCATCCAGGTTATCGTAGTGGTCAATCAGGTAAACCAGGGCGTCGCAAATTTCGGTGAGGTTGTGCGGCGGGATATTGGTGGCCATACCCACGGCAATACCGGACGTGCCGTTGAGCAGCAGGTTAGGCAGGCGAGCCGGCAGTACGTCTGGTTCTTGCAGGCTGCCGTCAAAATTATCTGACCAGGTTACGGTATTTTTTTCAATATCAACCAGCATTTCCTGGGTAATGCGGGCCAGCCGGGCTTCGGTGTAGCGCATGGCCGCCGCGCTGTCACCATCGATGCTGCCAAAGTTGCCCTGGCCGTCGATGAGGGGGTAACGCATTGAAAAATCCTGGGCCATCCGCACCAGGGCATCATACACGGCCGAGTCGCCGTGGGGGTGGTATTTACCGAGCACATCACCAACGACACGGGCGCTTTTGCGGTAGGCGCTGTTATGCCGCATCCCCATATCGTGCATCGCATACAAAATGCGGCGGTGGACCGGTTTTAACCCGTCGCGGGCATCTGGCAGGGCGCGGGCCACAATCACGCTCATGGCGTAATCCAGATAGGCCACCTTCATTTCGTTTTCAATGTTAACGTTTCTTACGGTTCCAACTTCCATATGAGTTACTCCAGTTTAACGGGGAGATGACGCAGAAATTTAATCGACATATTATACCTCAAAAGGGGTCTTTAAGCTATTTGGCTTGATAATAGAAACCATTTGTGATACACTACGCGCTGCTTGCGCACAGGAGGAATCAAACCAATTATGATCCAAGAAATTGCCGATGGCGTATTTGTTGACCTGGATTATGAAGGGGCCAATGTTGGCTGTATCTTAACGGACGAGGGCGCCATTGTAATCGACAGCCCAATGATCCCCACCGAAGCCAAACATTGGGCTGAAACGGTGGCCAAATTGAGCAGCCGGGTGCTGTACGTTTTTAACACCGACCACCATCGGGCGCACATTCTGGGCAACCAGTTTTTTGATGCCCCCATCCTGGCCCATGAAGTGGCCTGGAAAGAAATGAGCAACTACAAAGACACGTTTATTGAACGCACCAAAAACCTTTTCAAAAAACGACCGGACGTTCAAAAACAGCTCGATGACATCGATATTATCAAACCCGAACTGGCCTTTACCGGCCGGCTGCTAATGAACCGTGGCGGCCGGGAAATCCATTTTATCCACGTAGGCGGCCACACCCCGGCCACCAGCGGCGTCTTTTTGCCGGAAGAAAAAATCCTGTTCACCGGTGATCTGGTGGTGGTTAACGAGCATCCGGCGCTGGGCCAGTGCGACAGCGAGGAGTGGCTCACCAAACTGCGCTGGCTGCGCAAACAAAAATACGCCCTGATCGTGCCCGGCCACGGCCCGCTGTGCAATGTGGAAGCCAGCGAGCCGGTATCGGATTATATTCGCTCAATGCGTTCAAAAGTGCGCAAACAATTCAAGGCCGGCCGGACCAAAGCCGAAGCCGCGGTGGTCATCAGCCAGATGATTGATTATTTCCCCTACCGTCAGGGTGAAAAATCGATGATTGAAAAGCGGATTCGGGCCGGAGTCAGCCGGGTGTACGACGAAATGAAACTGTTTTACGGCCAGGAGGAAGTTTGACAAAATCCCGGTTGGGACTATAATTCTTCTCTGCTGTGCGTTGAAGGCGCGGCATTTCGGGATGTAGCGCAGCCCGGTAGCGCGCTTCGTTCGGGACGAAGAGGTCGGCGGTTCGAATCCGCCCATCCCGACTTAACAATTACCAATTATCAATGACCAATTATCAAATTTTCAGGTTTAGGTTAACCCTGGGTTTACCGGAAATGTTGGTAATTGATAATTTATAATTGTTAATTCATCTCGGGGCGTGGCGCAGTCCGGTAGCGTGCTTGAATGGGGTTCAAGAGGTCGACGGTTCGAATCCGTCCGCCCCGACTGGTTGAAAATTTTCAACTGAATGTTTGCCTACGTAGCTCAGTAGGTAGAGCAACGCCTTGGTAAGGCGTAGGTCGGCGGTTCAAATCCGCCCGTAGGCTCAGATAAAAACGACCGCTTGTCACAGCGGTCGTTTTGTTTTTTGCCAAAACCCAAACCAATAAAAAAGCCTCGCAGCAATCTGCGAGGCTTTTTTATTAGCAAGTCAGGCTTACATCATCCCGCCCATGCCGGGGTCCATCGGCGGAGCAGCCGGGGCCGGCGCGGGGATGTCGGTGATGAGCGCTTCGGTGGTCAGGATCATGCTGGCGATAGAAGCCGCATTTTCCACGGCGCTGCGGGTTACTTTGGCCGGGTCAATAATGCCGGCTTCAACCATATCGACATATTCGTCGGTCAGAACGTTAAAGCCAATACGGGTACCGTTCTGATTGCGGCGGCGCACTTCTTCAATGATGATGGCGCCTTCGCGGCCGGCGTTGCGGGCCAACTGGCGCATCGGTTCTTCCAGCGCGCGGCGAACAATGGCGATGCCGGTGTTGATGTCGGCGTTGGGGTCGCTCAGGCCTTTGATGGCGTTGAGCGCGTTAATCAACGCGACGCCACCGCCGGGCACCACGCCTTCTTCCACGGCGGCGCGGGTGGCGCTCAGCGCGTCTTCAACACGGTGTTTCTTCTCTTTCAGTTCAACTTCGGTAGCCGCACCCACGCCGATAACGGCCACACCGCCGGCCAGTTTGGCCAGTCGTTCTTGCAGCTTTTCGCGGTCGTAATCGCTGGTGCTGGCTTCGATTTCGGCTTTGATCTGGTTAATGCGGCCCTGAATGGCGTCATCGGAGCCGGCGCCGCCCACCACGGTGGTGTCGTCTTTGGTCGAGCTGACTTTGTCAGCGCGGCCCAGGTCGTTCAGGGTGGCGCTTTCAAGTTTGCGGCCCATTTCTTCGGTGATCACCTGCCCGCCGGTGAGGACGGCGATATCCTGCAGCATCGCTTTGCGGCGGTCGCCAAAGCCGGGGGCTTTGATGGCCAGCACGTTAAACGTGCCGCGCAGTTTATTGAGCACCAGGGTGGCCAACGCTTCGCCGTCCACATCTTCGGCAATGATCACCAGATCGCGTTTGCCAACCTGCACAACTTTTTCCAGAATCGGCAGCATATCCTGCGCCGAGGAGATTTTTTTGTCGTAAATCAGGATGAACGGATCGTTGATGGTGGCTTCCATCGCTTCGGTATCGTTGATGAAGTAGGGCGAAATGTAGCCGCGGTCAAACTGCATGCCGTCCACGTAATCGGTTTCAAAGGCCAGGCCTTTGCTTTCTTCCACAGTGATGACGCCGTCTTTGCCAACTTTGTCCATCACGTCGGCAATGAGGTTGCCAATTTCTTCGTCGGCGGCGGAGATGCTGGCTACGTGGGCAATGTCATCTTTGCCTTTAACTTCGATGGCCATATCGCGGATAGCCTGGGTCACGGCGGCGGAGGCTTTTTCGATGCCGCGTTTGAGCAGCATGGGGTTGGCCCCGGCGGCCACGTTTTTCAGCCCTTCGGTCACAATGGCCTGCGCCAAAACGGTGGCGGTGGTGGTGCCGTCGCCGGCGATGTCGTTGGTTTTGGTGGCGGCTTCTTTGAGAAGCTGCGCGCCCATATTTTCAAACGGGTCTTCCAGTTCAATTTCTTTGGCCACGGTGACGCCGTCGTGGGTCACGGTCGGCGCGCCCCATTTTTTGTCCAACGCCACGTTGCGGCCCTTTGGCCCCAGCGTGGTTTTAACGGCATCGGCCAGAATATCTACCCCGGCTTTCAGCCGGCGGCGAGCATCTTCGGTAAAAGCGAGTTGTTTAGCCATTATTCAGATTCTCCTTGAATTTTTATTCGACGATCGCCAGAACGTCGGTTTCTTTCAGAATGAGGTACTTTTTGTCACCGATTTTAACTTCGGTGCCGGCGTACTTGGCGTACAGCACAGTGTCGCCTTCTTTCACGTCCATCGCCACGCGCGAGCCGTCTTCCTTGCGGGCGCCAGGGCCGGCGGCCACAACTTTGCCCTGCATCGGCTTTTCTTTGGCGGTTTCCGGCAGCACAATGCCGCTGGCGGTTACTTCTTCTTGCTCGATGGGTTGAACGATCAGTCTATCACCAAGCGGTTTCAGATTCATGGATTAATGCCTCCTGAATAGTGGAAATTTAATGTTTTTTGCATAAAAATTAGCACTCAACAGACAAGAGTGCCAAAGCGAAAAACATCATACCTCAACTGAATTTAAATGGCAAATTCGGGAAACAATTTTTAGCACTCACCTGAATGGAGTGCTAACCAGTGGGGTGGTTGTGCGCACAACCGGGCGACATTTTACCTGAGCCGGAAAGATGGGGCAAATTGGCCGGCGCAGAAAATCGCGCCAATTTCACCCCGCTCAATTCTGCGGTATAATGGCTCAAGCTGCATTTATGGAGAAACCTATGAACAACAACCCGACCATCGAACATATTCAGCAGGTTAAAAACCAGTACCAGCAGCGGCTGCTGCAATTGCCCAATGTGGTGGGCGTGGGCATTGGCTACAAAGAAACCGATGGCCACTTTACCGACCAACTGGCTCTGATTGTCAACGTTTCTACCAAATTGCCGCTGGCCCAACTGCCCCCGGCCGACGTGGTGCCGCCCCAAATTGAAGGCGTGCTGACTGACGTGCAGGAAACCGGCCCGTTTAAAGCCCTGTGAGGTGAATTGATGATCCCCGATTTAGACCTGGCCCGCTCAATGAAGCAGCAAAATCTGCGCCAATTGATCACCCGCCGTAACGTGGTCGGTGTGGGCGTGGGTTACAAAGAAACCAGCGATGGCCTCACCGACGAC
The DNA here is from genome assembly GCA_964407935.1 of uncultured Caldilineaceae bacterium. GTDB lineage: Bacteria > Chloroflexota > Anaerolineae > 4572-78 > J111 > J095. Next base: position 33,564 of record CAYOXS010000010.1, on the reverse strand, counting down.
GTGGCGGTGGTGGTCAATGTGATCCAAAAAGTGCCCAAAGCCCAACTGGCCGAAAGCGACAAAGTTCCCCGCGATTTGAACGGCGTTAAAACCGATGTCGTTGAAACCGGCAAATTTTTGGCCGGGCAGGCGCAGTCGCCCAAAGACCGCTGGCGCGGCCAGATTCCGCCCGGCGTGTCGCTGGCCCATTTTGAAGTGACCGCCGGCACCTTTGGCTGCCTGGTGCGGCGCGGCCGCGAGCTGTTCATCCTCAGCAATAATCACGTGCTGGCCAACGTGAACAGCGCCAAACCCGGCGACGCCATCATCCAGCCCGGCCGTTACGACGGCGGCAAACTGGAGGACAAAATTGCCGAACTGGCCGAGTTTGTGCCGCTCGATTTTGGCGGCGACAGCGCCCGCTCCGGCCTGTTTCTGTCCGTGGAAAAACTGATGAACAAACTGGCCTCGCTTTTTGGCTCCGACCACCGGCTGATGGCCTACCGCAC
>CAYOXS010000010.1:13415-32976 GCA_964407935.1 uncultured Caldilineaceae bacterium | reverse complement strand
TGAACAAACTGGCCTCGCTTTTTGGCTCCGACCACCGGCTGATGGCCTACCGCACGTCGCCCGGCGAAAACCTGGTAGATGCGGCGCTGGCCCGGCCGCTCAACCCGGCCCAATGTGTGGCCGGCATCCTCAACATTGGCCTGCCTGCCGGCGTCGCCGCAGCCACCCTCGGCACGGCGCTGCAAAAAACCGGGCGGACCACCGGCTTCACTCAGGGACGCATCACCCAGATTGATGTCACCACCTCGGTGGATTATAACGGCCGCATGGCCACCTTCACCGATCAACTGATGGCCAGCGGCATGAGCGATGGCGGCGACTCCGGCTCGGCGGTGCTCGATGAGCAGCGCCGGGTGGTGGGCCTGCTCTTTGCCGGTTCGCCGCGGGCCACGCTCATCAACCCCATTCAGGCCGTGCTGGCCGCCCTGAAAGTAGAGATTGTCATCGGATGACCCCCAAAAATTTATCAGATGCGCCCAACCCGCAGTTGCCGCTGCCCTCGGCGCTGCAATTTGGGCTGTTTGGGCTGATGCTCGGCTGGCTGGCGGTTGCGCCGATGCTGCTGCAAGTCATCGCCGCGCTTTTGCTGCCGGAGCTAACACTGACCGGCCGGCTGTTTCTTGCCCTCGGGCTAACCCTGCTGCTGACCCTGCCGGCGGCGGGGCTGGCGCTGCTGGCCCGCCAAAAAAACTGGACCGGCTTTAAACCGCTGGCGCTGGCCCTGCTGGCCACGGCCCTGTACGTGAGCGCGGCCAGCCTTATCCGGGCGGTATCCGAGCCGGGCGGCAACCTGGAAGCCATTTTAAACGTGCTGGCGCTCACCCTTGTGGCGCTGCTGCTGGGCGGGCTGGCACTGCTGGCCGCCGGCGTACCCGGCTGGCTGCTGTCGCACGCCTTTGGCTTTGACCGCCCCACGCTGACCGGCATTCTGGCCGCGCTGGCGGTCAGCGCCCTGATCACGCTGGGCTGGCCCGTCACCGGCGCGCTCGGCGATAGCTGGGAAACGCAAATGCTGCTGCTGCGCGCCTTTGCCGCCAACCTGCCGGAGCTGATTTTCTTTTTTGGCGCGGTGCTGGGCCTCATCACCTTTAATTTTCAGCACAAAAAATGGCTGGCCGCACTGGTTACGCTGCTCATTTATCTGGCGGCCAGCCTGGGCCAACTAACGCCCCACGGCGACTGGTGGGCGCTGGCGCGCCCGCTGACCCTGCTGCCGCTGGGGCTGCTGCTCATCGAACTGCGGGCGCTGTCGGGCGGTATTTGGCCGGGGCTGTTTGTGGCCATCGCTTACCAAGCCGCGCCGCTGCTTTTTGCCGACCCCCGCGACGAACTGCCGCTGCTCACCCAGCCGTGGCAAAGCGCCGCCCGGCTGTGGCTGCTGCTTTCGGCGCTGGCAGCGGTGGCGCTGTTGTGGGCCGGTCGCCAATTTTTACTGCCGCGCGCCAAAAATTTTGGGCTGATGGTGGCGGGTGCGGTGCTGGCGCTGGGGCTGCTCTGGCTGGGGCTGTGGTTTACCGTGGGCTACCCCGGCTTTTACAACGATGGCTTTCTCATCATCCTCTCGGAGCAGGCCGATCTCAGCGGGGCGGCGGCCATTGCCGATCCCGCGGCCCGGCGCGAGTTTGTCCGCGAGCGGCTGCTGGAAACCGCCCGGCGCACCCAGCCGCCGGTCACGCAGGCGCTCGACGCGGCCGGGCTGGCTTATCGCCCTTTTTACCTGATTAATATGATTCGGGTTGACGCCAGCCATCGCCGCATGAATGAGTTTGCCAGCCTGCCGGGCGTGGCCCGGGTGCTGCGCAACCCCAACGTGCGCCCGTACCCCATCACCTTTAACCTGCCCTACGGCAGCGCGCCGCAAACCGGCAGCGGTGTCGGCTGGAACATTGCCCAGGTCAACGCCGATGACGTCTGGTCGTTGGGAATTACCGGGCAGGGGATTGTGATTGCCGGGCAGGATACCGGCTACGAGGTCACCCATCCGGCCCTGCTCACCCATTTTCGGGGTTACACCGGCCCCGGCCAGATCGACGCCAATTTCAACTGGCGCGATGCCTGGGACAACGCCCCCGCCCCGCTCGATGATGACCAGCACGGCACCCACACGATGGGCACAATGGTGGGCGATGACGGCCACGGCAACCAGATTGGCATGGCTCCCGGCGCGCAGTGGATGGGCTGCCGCAACATGCGGCGGGGCGTTGGCAACCCGGCCAGCTACACCGATTGCATGGAATTTTTTCTGGCGCCGTACCCCATCGGCGGCAACCCCTTCACCGACGGCGATGTAACCCAAGCGCCGCACGTGATCAACAATTCGTGGGGTTGCCCCGATTACGAAGGCTGTGACGCCGCGCTGCTGGAACCGGCTGCCGCCGCGCTGCGCGCCGCCGGAATCATGATGGTGGTCAGCGCCGGCAACGATGGCCCGGCCTGCGAAACCGTGCTCGATCCGCCGGCCCGCTACGATGAGGTGTTTTCCGTGGGCGCGGTAGACGACGCCGGCGAAATTACCGGCTTCAGCAGCCGCGGCCCAGTGCCGCCAAACGATACCCTGCTCAAACCGGACATCGCCGCGCCGGGGGCGGCCATTCGCTCCAGCGTGCCGGGCGGCGGCTACGCCCTGGCCGATGGCACCAGCATGGCCGGCCCGCACGTGACCGGGCTGGTGGCCCTCATCTGGTCGGCCAACCCGGCGCTGATCGGCCAGATTGACGCCACGGAAGAGATTATCCGCCAGTCGGCCCAACCCGCTCCGGTCAACGATAGCTGCGCCGTGGCTGCGCCGTCAACCCTGCCGCTGGCCGCCGAGTTTGAAGCGCTGGCCAGCCCCGCGCCGTGCGCCTGCGGCGGCGTCACCGGCGCGCCCAACAACGTCTTTGGCTGGGGGCAGATCGATGCGCTGCGGGCGGTGCAAATGGCCCAAAATTACAAACCGTAATCGTCTATGAATCTCAACCGCCTTAAAACCTCACCCAAAATACTATTTGCGGCCGGGCTGGCCTGCGTGGCCATTGGCCTGCTGGCCAATCCCGGGCTGTTGGCCGCTCTCTTTTCCGCCGATAGCCAACTCAGCCCGCGCAGCATGATTATTATTTACGGTTTTGAGGCGGCGCTGCTGCTGGTGGGGCTGGTGCTGGCGCTCAGCCGCTCGCTGACCACGCTGGTCAATGTGCTGGTCGGCGTGGGGCTGACCGCACTGCTGCTCATCGGCCTGGAAAAAGTGGTGTTTTACCGGCTCAACCACCCGCCCGCGCCGCCGCCCGCCGCCGCCGAAAGCGCGCCCGCGCCGCCGGCTATCCATTTTGAGGGCAGCTACACCACCGCCAACTTTTTTGCCGATGACCCGCTGCTGGGCTACAAACCACGCCCCAACTCGCAGGTCGAGTCAATTAAAAAAGAGGGCGACGCGCTGATCTACCACACCACCTACTCGATTGATGAGTTTGGCCGGCGCATCACCCCAAACGACGGCAGCCCGGCGCGGGACAAATTTCTGCTGGTCTTTGGCGACTCCTTCACTTTTGGCGAGGGCGTGGCCGCCACCGAAACCCTGCCGGCCTGGCTGGCCCGACTCGCGCCCCGCTACCGCGCTTACAATTACGGCTTCAGCGGCTACGGCCCGCAGCAAATGCTGGCCCGCCTGCAAAGCGCTGACCTCAGCGCCGAAGTGCCGGAACGCGCAGGCATCGGCCTGTATATTTTTATTGACGCCCACGTGGAGCGGGCCATCGGCTCAATGTATGTGGTCAACGCCTGGGGCAAAGAGATGCCCTATTACGCGGTTAATTGGCGCGGGCAGTTACAGCGACACGGCAGCTTTCGCACCGGGCGGCCGCTGCTCTCCAGCCTGTACGAGTGGCTGGGCCAAACCGAGTTTGCCCGCTACACCAACCTTAACATCCCCAGCCCGCTGCGGGCCGGTGATTACTGGCTCACCGCCCGCATCATTGCCGAAGCCCGCGATGAGTTTATGCGCCGCTACCCCACCAGCCAGTTTTACGTGGTGGTTTACCCGGATGAGGGCGACTATTTTGAGGCCATCGGCCCGTATTTTGAGGAGTTTGGGCTGAAGGTGCTCAACTACGATGAATGGCTCAAGCTCGATGCGGCGGACGGCACGGCGTTTAAAGATGACGGCCATCCCACCGGCAAAGCCAACCGGCAGGTAGCCGAGTGGATTGCGCTCGATTTGGGGCTAAACAATGAACAATGAGCAATGAACAATTACGAATGACGAATGACCAACTTGTTTAAAGACCGTCGCGTTGCAATTGCGCTGTTGTTGCCGCTGCTGGGGTTGCTGGCCGTGGCCGGATTGCCTGCCGCCGCCCAATCGCCGCTGCCCACGCCGGACCCGCGTTTTGGGCTGGTGCAAACCTTTGACGACTTTACCGCCGCCAACGAGTTGAACGCCGGCTTCACCCGCATCAAACTGTACTGGGACATCATCCAGCCTGCCGGTCCCGACGATTGGCAGCCGGCCAACGTGCCAGACCCGCTCATCGAGGCCGATTTGGCCGCTGGGCGGCAGGTCATCGGCCTGATTGTGCGCACCCCGGCATGGGCGCGTGACCCGGCCAATCCGGCCAACGACCCGGCCCGCCCCAGCGCCAAAGACGTGCCGGATATGGCGGTGTGGGCTGAATTTGTGAGCAAGCTGGTCAAACAGTACCAGGGCCGCATTCATCACTGGATCATCTGGAACGAGCCGGACGTGTGGGACCCCAACCACCCCGGCTCCACCTGGAACGGCAGCGTGGCGGATTTTGTCACCCTGCACAAAACCGCCTACTTTGCCATTAAAGCGGTTGATCCCACGGCCAAAGTTTACCTGCCCGGCCTCACCTGGTGGTGGGACGACGAGTACGACCGCGAGCCGTACCTGGAGCGCATGCTCAAACTCATCACCGCCGACCCCGCCGCGCCACAAAACAATTATTATTTTGATGGCGTAATCTACCACCTGTACTACAAACCGGCCCAGATTTTTGATGTGCTCAACCGGGTGCGGCTCATTTTGCAGCACTACGGGCTGGCCGATAAAACCATCTGGCTGGCCGAAACCAACGCCCCACCCAGCAACGACCCCGCCGAGCCGCCCCACCGCGAGCCGCGCTTTAAGGCCTCGCTGGCGGAGCAGGCCGGTTTTATGGTGCAGGTGCATGCGCTGGCTTTTGCCGCCGGCGCGGAACGGGTACAAATTTACAAGCTGTACAACAGCGCCGACCACCCGGAAGACGTGCAGCCCTTTGGCCTGCTGCGCGGCGATAAATCGCGCCGGCCCGCGTTTGAAGCCTACAAACTGGTCACAACTTACTTATCCGGCTGGCAAAAGGTGAATTATTTTGAGCAGGGGGATGTGGTGGCGGTGGTGTTTGAGCGCCCCGCCGACACGGTGACGGTGCTGTGGAATTGGGCCAACGAGCCGCGCCCGCTGACCCTGCAAGCCATCGGCAGCCAGGGGCTGCTCATCGATCAGACCGGCCTGGCGCAGCCCATCACCGCCAGCCGGGGGCGCTACCAGCTCACCCTGCCGCCGGCGGAGTGTTTGGGCGGCTGCTACATTGGCGGGCCAACCTTTTTGCTGGTCGAGGCCCACTCGCCGGACCGCCGCTTTCCGCTGGCGGTAGCGCCCACGCCCACGCCCACCCCCACGCCCCCGCCCACCCCGCTGGAAGTGCTGGCCGTTTCGCCGCGGCGGCAACTGGGCTTTGGGGTTATTTCGGCGGGGTTGCTGGCGGTGGCGGCGGCGGCGCTAATCTGGCTGTGGCGGCGGAATGGGTGAATGATCTCGCGCCAAGACGCAAAGTCGCAAAGGTTTTTTCTTTGCGCCTCTGCGCCTTGGCGTGAAAATTTCGGGGGGCTACTCGACAGATTATGGCCGGCCCACCACGCAGGCAAAATCATCGATTTGCAGCGTACATTCCATCCGCGCAAAACCGTGTTCGCGCAGCAGTTCAAGGTGACGGCTAACGCTGAGCCGGCCGGGGTTATCGGCCACGGCCCCGCCTTCCGGCGCGGTCAGATCGGCGTTGATAAACAGGCCGCCGGGGGTCAGCAGCCCGCGGGCCAGCCGGTAAATGCGGCGCACTTCGGCCTCGCCGCCCAAATCGTGCAGGGATTGCAGCGACACAATTGCGTGCAGCGGCTGCGGCACCCGCGCCAGCCAGCCATCAGCGTTGAGATTGGCGCGGATAACGGCGGCGCGGGGGGCAAAGGGCGCAAGCTGGCGGCGGGCAAATTCAACAAACGGCTGAGAAAAATCAAAGCCGGTGTAGTGGATGTGCGGCAGCCGGCTGACCAGCCGCCGGGCCAGCATGCCCGGCCCGTGGCACAACTCTACCACCCGCGGCGAGTCGCCGGGCAGGGCGGCCAACTGGGCTTCAAGATGGGCCATCACCTGATAGCGGGCCGGATGGTTGCGGTTGATTTGAACCAGGTAGGCCAGCGTATCGTCGTCAGTTTGCACGCTTTTAAACGAAACGCGCTCGGCGGGCCGGCCAAAATCCTTGCGCAGCCAGAAAAAGGTTTCGCCCGGCGGATAATCCTCCAGCGCGCCAATTACCCGCCAGCCGTATTTCTCATAAAAATGGCGGGCCTGAAAGCTGAAGGTTTTCAGGTGGGCCTGGGTGCAGCCGCGCACAATGGCCTCGGTTTCGGCGCGGCGCAGCAGCTCCCGGCCCAGCCCCTGCCCCCGCAGCGGTTCATCAAGCCACAGGTCGGCAATTTCCAGCCAGTTGTTCCAAAAGGTGTCGCCGGTTAGCCCGCCAATGATCTGCCCGGACTCGTTGCGCACAAACAGGGCCAGCGGCTCAATGGCCCCCGGCTGGCGCGCCGCCCGGTGGTGCGGCGACACGGCGGTGTTGTGCGCCCTGAGCTGCTGGTGCAGGTAACTGCGCTCGTCGGCGGTGGGGGCGGGGGTGGATTCGATAGTGTAAGTCATTTTGCTCGCGTGAAATTTTTCTCGCAAAGACGCAGAGACGCCAAGTTTTTTTGTTTTTCTTGGCGACTTTGCGCCTTGGCGTGAGGCTGGCTAATCCCTGGTTAGCTTGCGATAGGTGATGCGGTGGGGCCGGTCGGCGGCTTTGCCCAGCCGCTGGCGGCGATCTTCTTCGTAGTCGCTGTAGTTGCCGGGGAACCAAACCGCCTCGCTGTCGCCCTCAAAGGCCAGAATGTGGGTGGCAATGCGGTCCAAAAACCAGCGGTCGTGGCTGATGATGACCGCGCAGCCAGCAAAGTTCTCCAGCCCCTCTTCCAGCGCCCGCAGCGTATTCACGTCGAGGTCGTTGGTTGGCTCATCCAGCAGCAGCAGGTTGGCCCCGGATTTGAGCAGTTTGGCCAGATGCACCCGGTTGCGCTCGCCGCCGGAGAGGTCACCGACGCGCTTTTGCTGGTCGCTGCCGGCAAAAGCAAAGCGGCTCACATACGCCCGCGAGTTAACCAGCCGCCCGCCCAAATCAAGCTGCTCCTGCCCGCCGGTAATCTCTTCCCACACCGTTTTCTTGGGGTCTAGCGCCTCGCGGCTCTGGTCAACATAGGCAAACTTAACCGTGCTGCCCACGGTGAGCGCGCCGTCATCGGGCTGCTCCTGGCCTACAATCATGCGGAACAGGGTGGTTTTACCCGCGCCGTTGGGGCCAATAACGCCCACAATGCCGCCCGGCGGCAGGTCAAAGCGCAAATCCTGGTAGAGCAGGCGCTCGCCAAAGCCTTTGGCTACGCCCTCGGCGCGCACCACAATATCGCCCAGGCGCGGCCCCGGCGGAATAAAAATTTCCAGATCGCGCTCGGCTTTTTCCAGGCTCTGGTCCAGCAGTTTTTCATAGGCGGTGATGCGCGCCTTGCCTTTGGCCTGCCGCGCTTTGGGGGCCATGCCAATCCATTCCAGCTCGCGTTGCAGCGTTTTTTGCCGCAGCGATTCCTGCTTTTCTTCTTTGGCCAGCCGCTGCTGTTTTTGGGCCAGCCACGAAGAGTAATTGCCCTGCCAGGGGATGCCGTGGCCGCGGTCAAGCTCTAAAATCCAGCCGGCCACGTTGTCCAGAAAATAGCGGTCGTGGGTTACGGCGATGATGGTGCCCTGGTAATTTTGCAGGTGCTTTTCCAGCCAGGCCACGCTTTCGGCGTCAAGGTGGTTGGTCGGTTCGTCCAGCAGCAGGATATCCGGCTCTTGCAGCAGCAGGCGGCACAGGGCCACGCGCCGGCGCTCGCCGCCGGAAATGACGGAGACGGGCGTGTCGCCGGGCGGGCAGCGCAGGGCGTCCATGGCCAAATCCAGCCGGCTGTCGATGTCCCAGGCGTTGGTCAGGTCCAGCTTTTCCTGCACCTCGCCCTGCCGTTCCAGCAGGGCGTCCATTTCGTCCGGCTCCATTGGTTCGGCGAATTTGGCGTTGATGTCGTCAAACTCGGCCAATAAATCGATGATTTCCTGCACGCCTTCTTCAACCACCTGGCGCACGGTTTTGGCGCTGTCTACCAGCGGCTCCTGCTCCAGGTAGCCAATAGAGTAGCCGGGCGAGATAATGCGCTGGCCGGTAAAATCGCCATCGACCCCGGCAATGATTTTTAGCACCGTGCTCTTGCCGGCGCCGTTTAGCCCCAGCACGCCAATTTTGGCCCCGTAATAAAACGAGAGCGAAATGTCTTTGATCACCTGCCGGTTGGGCGGCACCACTTTGCCCACGCCAATCAGGGAAAAAATTATTTTTTTGTCGTCAGTTGTCATAGAGTCCTCAAATAGATTTTTGATTTTGGGTAAAACAAAAAAGGGGCGACAGCCCCTAACCAAATCTGTAGCCAACCCCCCATTCGTTGTGAATGAGGGTGGGGTTGGATGGGTCTTTTTCCAGCTTGCGGCGCAAATAGCTGATGTACAGGCGCAGATAATCAATTTCGCCCACGTACTCTGAACCCCACACTTCGGTGAGCAGAAATTCGTGGGGCAGCACCCGGCCTTTGTACTTCATCAACACTGCCAGCAGTTTAAATTCGGTCGGGCTAAGGTCGATGCGTTCGCCATCGAGAGTGACTTCGTACTTGTCCAAATCGACCACCAGATTGCCCTGGCTGAGAATTGGTTCGGCTTTTTTACCGCCATTGGTATCAGAGCGGGACACCCGGCGCAGCACCGCTCGAATGCGGGCCGCCAGTTCATCGGCGGTGATGGGTTTAACCAGGTAGTCATCAGCGCCAAGGTTAAGCCCTTTGATCACTTCCTCCTGTGAGCCGAGCGCCGTAAGCATAATGATAGGCACGTCGGTCATTTCTCTGAAACGCTGGCAGGTTTGCCAGCCGTCCATATCCGGCATCATCACGTCAAGAACAATCACATCGGGCCTAAACACATAAGCTCGTTTTAAACCATCAATGCCATTGTTGGCCGTTTCCACGTCAAATTTCATCTTGCTGAGCATCAGTTTGATGAGTTCGGTCAGGTCGTAATCGTCATCAATAAACAGGACTTTGGGCTTCAAGGTAATCTCCCGGAGTTAGCCATGTTGTGTATACAATCACTAGCAGTGTACCAAATTTTTCGCTGTTTGACTAGTACGAGACTATAGAAATCAACGCAAAATTCTAACTTTTTTCTAATTGTCTTTATACATCTTTTTCATTAAATCCTGTTAAACTTCCTCTTAATATCTCACAAATAATGGTTAGTACGAGGCGGGTGTGACTCCTAAAAGTATCCTCATTTTAGAGCCTGATGCCACATTGCTGCGGGCTATCGCCGAACAAATATTACAACCCAGAGGTTACCTGATATTCACGGCCCAAAACCAGGCCGACGGCCTGAAAACGGTTTTGGCAGTTGCCCCCGATTTATTGGTACTCCATTTGCGCCCCGACGCAGCCGCTACATTTCTGAAAGAAATGGCCGATGCTAAATTTAGTGTCCCTGTTATTCTTGTTGTAGAACATTCAACTGCCCAGATTGGTGTTGAGCTGCTCAGACTTGGCGTAAGAGATTATGTGATTTGGCCGGTAATGCCAGAAGCATTGCTGCAAGCCGTTGATCGAATTCTGGGCCAAACTAACAACAACCGGGATAACGTGAACAGTTCCACACTCAACTTTGAATTTGCTGATATGGCCTCGCACTTGCTGCGAAATCCATTACACATCATCCAAACTTCAATCCGGTGTTTACAAACCCTGGATTTGAATCCACAAGAACAGCAGGATTTGCTGAACAAAATGTGGAACCAGAGCCAACGCTTAACCGATTTTACCAACGAATTACTAAAGACACTCCGGTTAGAAGTTGAGGATAACCTGTGCATTTCCACCACGCCGGTTGCGTTGCCGCCACTGGTTGAACGGATTCTGGATCTGGTTAAAAACGAGAAACCGGGTTTGAAGTTTTCCCTGTCAACATCTTTGGAGGTGCCGGTTGTTGCCGCCGACCCCACCAAGCTGGAGATGGTCTTTATCAACCTGCTGATCAGCGCCATCAGGCGCTGCCAGGTTGGCAACAATATTGCCGTTTCAGTAACAGCCGATACAACCGAGGTGCAGGTTGCTATCCGTGACGACGGCAAACCCATTCCGGTGCAATCATTAAATCATGTTTTTCAATCGTATTATCCAGTTGGGTTCTCTCAAATGAACATCCCTTCTTCGTATCAATTGGGGTTGTACACCACCCGCAGACTGGTAGAATTACAAAAAGGACGAGTGTGGGCGCAGCATTGTAACGGACAAGGTTCAGAGTTTGGTTTTTCGTTACCCACCTGGGAGAAGAGTGATGACCAAAATTTTATTAATTGACGATGGCGCGGTGCAATTACAAAATCTAAAACCCTCTCTGGCAGATGACGGCTATCAGGTGTTTTGTGCCGCCGACGGGCCATCGAGCCTGAAAATTGCCTGGCACGAGTCGCCGGATCTGGTGATTTTAAACCTGCAACTGCCTTCTATGAGCGGCTTTGAAACGTGCCGCCGCCTGCGAGAACTGGGCGTGCCCTTTGTGCTGGTAACCAGCCCGCGCCATGAAGAACAACGGGTGATCAAAGCGCTGGAAATGGGCGCCGACGATTACCTGCGCTATCCCCTGGAAATCCCTATTCTGCTGGCCAAAATCCGCACCTTGATGCGCCGAAACTCACGGACTGCAGCCGGCGAGTCCGTTTATAACGATGGCCATCTGATGATTGACCTTGAGTCCAGAAAGGTGAAGGTGGGTAATCAACTGGTCAAACTCACCCCCACCGAATTCCGGCTGCTCTCAATTTTGCTGCGGCAGGTAGGCCGGGTAGTCACCCACGAAGAATTGATCAAAGAAATCTGGGGCACAGAAAAAGATACCAGCCTGGGATCGCTCAAACTGTATATTCACTATCTCCGCCAAAAAATTGAGGCCTCTCCCAAAAAACCGCACTATCTGCTGGCCGAATGGGGCGTTGGCTACCGGTTCAGAGAATCGCAAAATACGGCATCGTTGAATTAACCACTATCTACTCCCGGCCCAACAGGCGGTTCATCAGCGATGATTTTGAACGCACTCGCGTGGCCCGCTCGGCCGGGTTATCAATGCTGATGATCACCTCGTCAAAATCTACTTCGGCTTCGGCCAATTGCGTTTTGAGCTGCCGGGCCACTGCATCTTGCAGTTGGTACTGGCACGGCGTGCTGTCAAAATATTCTTTTACCCGCCCAGCGCCCCCATCGTGAGTTCGCACCAGGATTGTTATTTGCAGCGCCGTAAATTCTGGTTGATTCATAAATTCCTCCTGGCGCAAGTATGCCCGATAACGCCAATTTGACAAACTCGGTACCGGCCGTTAGCCGGTATTTTTATTTGGTTATTGTCAACGGGCCACTTGTCGTTTAAAATAGATTATGTCTATTATTTTTGGCAGGAGATGGACTCAGCCTGCGGCATAACGCCGAAGATGAAAATTAACCATTTAGCGGCCGGGAGACTCTTCGCCTGCGGCTCAGAGCCTGCCCCGTATGTTGTTGACGGGGGGACATGCCTGAGCATTTTCCTAATTCCCGACTCCTGATTCCTATTTTTAAGGGAGGCTTTTCGATGACACGTCGATCTAATTATCCAATTTGGCTCATTTTGGCGGTGATTGTGGCCGCAAGCGTTCTGGTCGGGTCGGTCATTGGCGGCGCGGTGGGCTACACGCTGGCCAGCCGAAACGGGCCGGCTGCCGGCAGCGGAGCCGGTTTGGTAGCCGACACAGTAGCAAACGCCGCCGCGGCGGCTACCGGGGCCAACTCGCTGACCCTTACCCAAAATTCGGCGGTGATTGACGCTGTAAACCGGGCGCTGCCGGCAGTGGTGACCATTCTCACCCAGGGCGGCAATTTTGGCGGCGGCAGCGGGTCCGGTTTTATCGTTAGCCAGGATGGCTACGTGGTCACCAATAACCACGTGATTGAAGGCGCGCCAAACATCCGGGTGGTGTACGCCACCGGCGGCAACGCGCCGGCAACTGTCGTTGGCACGTCGCCGGAATTTGATCTGGCCGTGCTAAAAATAGAGGGGCAGGTTCCGGCCGTACTGGAGTGGGGCGATTCCAGTACGCTGCCGCTGGGCGCGCCGGTCATCGCCATTGGCTCGGCGCTGGGCGAATACCGCAACACCGTTACCGGCGGCATTTTGAGCGGCTTCAACCGCCAGCTTGGCTCGATGGGCGGCCTGCTTCAAACCGATGCGGCCATTAACCAGGGGAACAGCGGCGGCCCGCTTATCAGCCTCGATGGCAAAGTCATCGGCATTAATGCGATGGTGGTCCGCGGTGATTTTGCCGATGCCGAAGGGCTGGGCTTTGCCATCCCCAGCAATACCGCCCGGGCGGTGGTGCGCAACCTGATTGAATCCGGCGACGCCCGCCAGCCGTTTTTGGGCATTCGGTTTCAGGCGCTCAACCCGCAATTGGCCAACGAAATGGGTATTACCATTACCGAAGGGGCGTTGCTGGAAGCGGTAATTGATGGCTCGCCGGCGGCCCAGGCCGGGCTGAAAACCGGCGATATTATTGTGGCCTTCAACGGCCAGCCGGTCAACGACCGCAACTCGCTGGTGAGTTTGCTGCTGGAGCACGTGGCCGGCGAAACTGTTACGCTGAACGTTTTACGCAGCGGGCAAACTTTCCAGACACAGCTAACGCTGGGCCAGCGCGCCTGAAATAAAGAGGCGACCGGGTTGGTCGCCTCTGTTTTTATAAATTAAACGCCTGTTTGATCAGCGGAACGGCGGCCCGGCCGGCCCGGCCCCGATGGCTGATCCTGTGTTTTGCCTCGGCCGAAACCTCGGCCAGGTTTTGGCCAAAATCCGGCGAGTAAAAAATGGGGTCGTACCCAAACCCGTTTTCGCCTTTGATTTCGTAATTGATAAACCCCTCGACCGCGCCGCTGACCGTGCCAACCAGTCCCTCCGGCGTGGCCACTGCCACCACACATCTAAACCGCGCCGACCTTTCCGGCCAGGGTACGTTGGCCAGTTGATCCAGCACAATCCGGCAGCGGCCGGGGTGATCATCTTTGGCGGTGTTTTGATACCGCGCCGAATAAATACCCGGCTCGCCGGCCAGCGCGTCTATCTCCAACCCGGAGTCATCGGCCAGCGTGGGCAGGCCACTCGCGGCGGCAAAAGCCAGCGCTTTAATAATGGCGTTTTCTTCAAACGTGCTGCCGGTTTCATCCGGCTCCAGGTTGATGCCTTCGGCCTGCGGGCTGGTGAGGGTTACCGGCACCCCGGCCAGAATTTCACCAAATTCTTCAAGTTTGTGTGGGTTGTTGGTGGCAATCAGCAATTTTGGCACAGGCATCATTCCAGATAAAGATAACGGGGCGCGCCGCCGCGGTCAGACTCCCACAACAGGCGCAAATCGGTTTCGCCGGCCACGGTTTCAAACACCAGCCGGCCTTCCAGCCCTTCGTTGGGGGGCAGGGTGCCGCGCCCCAGCGCGCCGGCAATCGCGCCCACCGCGGGGGTGTACGCTTCTTCATAAGGGTTGAGCAGTTTAAAGTCGCGCTCGTTAAAGGCGGATTCTTCGGTACCCAGGTTAACCAGCTCAACGGTAACGATGATGGTTTCGCGGCCTTCAACCGGGGCAACCGTTTCAACCGAGGCGTTGCGGTTGACTTCGAGAATGGTCAATTGCAGCCCGCCGTCGCTCACCACGGATTCGTTGGGGAAGGCCGGCTCATCAAACGAGAGGCCGATATCGCTGCCGGGCGCGGGCGTGGGCGACGACAGCCCCAACGCCGAATCGGCAAACCACAAAGCGGCCACAGACAGAACGCAAAAACTCATGCATAAAAATACCAGACATCCGCCGCCTATAAAAGCAACCCACGGATTCTTTAACGGACTGGCGGCCGAGTCCTCGTATTCTTCATACTCATAATCACCCTCGTCATAATAATTACTTTCAGGGTTTTGGGGCGGGGGGGGCGGATACATTGGCCCCTGTGGCGGATAATATTGACTCATTTCGACTCCCTGTATAAAGTAGAATATTGCAGAACGGCCATTATAGCACAATACAAGGCGCAACCCCAAGAATCGCCCATCAGCTTTCAACCAGTACTCCCGGCCTATTGATGGTTATCCCACCTTACAGAAAAATCAAGGTATGTTAAGATCACAAAAACAGGCCAATATCAGAACCGCCATCCATTACACCCATGAAAACGTGATCACCGAGCGCTGTTACCTGTCGCACATGGCCCGCAGCGCCGGCCTGGCCGGGTCGATGACGCTCGACAGGTTTCGGCGGCAAACCGGCCTGGCCGATCTGTACTGGCATGCGCTCTATTATAAAGTACCCGGCCGCAGCGATGATTTCCGGGACTATCTGGCCGATGTTGACGGCTTTGTTTTTTTTATGCACGGCTGGACCGGCAGCCACAGAATTTGGGAAAACCTGCCGGTAAAACTAACCGGCAAACACAAAAATATTCTGGTGTTCAACCTGGATGTCAACGGCTTTGGCCAGTCGCCGTTTCTCAACGGCACGCCATCGGCCGGGCAATGCAGCCCGCCGGCGCTGATGAAATCCATTGAACTCTGGCTGGCAGCGATTGGGCTGTGGCCGCCGCCGGCCAATCGCGCCCGCCGACCGTTTTACCTGTTTGTCGGCCACTCAATGGGCGGGGCGGCTCTGTTTTTCAAAGATACCGCCGGCTGGGCCAACCAACCGTATGCCCTGTACGCGCTGGCCCCGGCGCTCTTTCACAACGATGCCCAACGCAAGGCCTTTTTCAAAACAATGGGCGTTAGCATTGGCCTGCCTTCGTTTAATACGGTCAAAGACGCGTTAGCGCCTCGATTTATCGACCTGTTTGGGCCGGGCGCCAGCCCGCAGGTAAAAAACGAACACCTGCGCATTTACAACCAAACCCCTTTTGGCACGCTGGCCCAAACGCTGTACCTGCTGGGTGTTGCCACCGACCCACCCCACCGCCGCGACTGGCATCGTTTCCGGGTGGCGCTGGGCCACAAAGACCGGATTGTGGGCATGGACAATGTGCTGGAACTGCTGCAAAGTTTCAACTTTAAACCGTCGCAGATAAAGCTGATGCAGGGCGACCATTATTTCTTTTCCTACGGCGAAGGCTCGCCGCCGCAGCATCAGGCTAATCAAAAAGCCATTTTCAACGACCTGCTGCGGCTGTGCTACGAGCTTACCCACGAAGCTGGAACCCGGTGAAACGGGCAATTTGCGGCAAAATTGACAAGGTTATGTCTGTCTGCTACAATAAGCGCCGGGTTCGATGCCCTTATCTTTCCCAAAAAACACAACTTTTCCGAGGCAATTGCTTCCGCCTCGGTTATTTGTTTAGGTAGAAAAGGATTATACATGGCTGAAGTTACCGAAGAGAAACTGGTGCTAGACGGCAAAATCGTTGAAGCCCTGCCGAACACCAGTTTCAGAGTTGAACTTGAAAACGGGCACACGGTGCTGGCTTACCTTTCGGGTAAAATGCGT
Organism: uncultured Caldilineaceae bacterium; assembly: GCA_964407935.1. Lineage (GTDB taxonomy): Bacteria > Chloroflexota > Anaerolineae > 4572-78 > J111 > J095. Next base: position 17,026 of record CAYOXS010000010.1, on the reverse strand, counting down.
AAGTTTTACATCCGTGTCCTGTTGGGCGACAGAGTTCGGGTTGAACTCTCCCCCTACGACCTCGACCGGGGTCGGATTATCTATCGCTACAAAAAATAAGCGGGGGCATTTTCCCGATTGTTTTATCAGTCGTTAACGTTGATGTTTTCCTGGCAAATTTTTAACTGAATTCGTGGCTAAATTAAAAGCACAGTGACGGCGGCTGTGCTTTTTTTATTGACTCCACCCCCGGCGTGGTTATAATCTCCCCCAATACCCAGACTGATCTGGGTTTGATAACTCCCTAAAATGTCATTCTGAGCGACCAATGGGAGCGAAGAATCTGCCAGACTCTTCGCCTCCGGCTCAGAGTGACACTCAAAATAGAGGCAAAAACCAAGGCTACTGTTTGATATACAGCAATTATGACCGACCCAGCTCAACCCGACAACGAATTTACCCGGCCATCCAAACGGATTTCAGGCGCAGACAGCGACGAAACCCGGCCCATCCGGCTGCCCGGCGACCCCGAAAACACCAGCTATTCGCCGCCGCCCAAAAAACAGCCGCCGCAGCGCCCCGTAGCCGGCCCCACCCGCGTGCAGCGTTCCGCGCCCCCGCCGCAGCGAACATATTATCAGCCTCCTCCGTCACCACCGACTGTGGTCAAAACCCGGCAGGCCACCCCACCGCCGCGCCGGGGCGGCTGGTGGCGCTGGCTGGTGCGCAGCCTGGCCGCACTATCGGTGCTGGTAATTTTGCTGGGCGTGTTGGGGCTGGCCGCCAGCGTGCTGGGCTATTTTTATATTGCCGCCCAGCTTCCCTCCGCCGATGAACTTCGCTCGCGCTCGGTACAGTTTGCCACCACCCAGATTTTAGACCGCGACGGCAACCTGTTGTGGGAAATCATCGACCCAACCGGCGGGCGGCGAACAACCGTCACCCTCGACCAGATTTCGCCCGACCTCATCCACGCCACCATCGCCACCGAAGACCGCTTTTTTTATGTTAACGTTGGGGTTGACCCCGTGGCCATTACCCGCGCCCTGTATTACAACCTCAGCGAAGGCGAAATTGTGTCCGGGGCCAGCACCATTACCCAGCAGTTGGCCCGCAACGTGCTGCTCACGCAGGATGAGCGCACCGAGCAATCGTTGACGCGCAAAATCAAAGAGGCCGTGCTGGCCGTTGAAATTAACCGTCGCTACACCAAAGAGCAAATCCTTGAAATTTACCTTAACCAGATTTACTACGGCAATCTGGCCTACGGCATCGAGGCTGCCTCGCAGACGTACTTTGGCAAATCCGCCCGCGATTTGACGCTGGCCGAAGCCTCGCTGCTGGCCGGCCTGCCGCAAAGCCCGGCCACGCACGATCCCTACGTTAACCCCGATGGGGCCAAACGCCGCCAGGCCGACGTACTGCGGCTGACGGTTGAGGCCGGCTACATCAGCCCGGCCCAGGCCGAAGCCGCCAAACTAACCGACCTGCCGCTGCAGCCGCTCGGCGCGGCGTTTGTCGCGCCCCATTTTGTCACTTATGTCCGGCAGGAGCTGGAAAAAATTGTGCCGCCGGAGTACATCTATCAGGCCGGGCTGCGGGTGCAAACCACGCTGAACCCGCGCCTGCAAGCCATCGCCGAGGAAGAAGTGACCCGCCAGGTCAACGCGCTGGCCGGCCGCAATGTGTCCAACGGGGCGCTGGTGGCGCTGGAGGTGGAAACCGGCCAGGTATTGGCCATGGTCGGCAGCAAGGATTTTCGGGATGAGGCCATCGACGGGCAGGTGAATATGGCCATCAGCCCGCGCCAGCCCGGCTCCACCATGAAGCCGCTCACCTACCTGGCCGCCTTTGAGCAGTTGGGCTACACCCCCAGTACCCTGCTGCTGGATGTGCCAGTGCAATACCCGGACGGCGCGGGCGGCGTGTACACACCCAACAATTACGATGGCAAATTTCACGGGCCGGTGCTGCTGCGCGCGGCGCTGGCCAACAGCTACAACATCCCGCCCATTAAAACGCTGGAAGCCCTCGGCGTTGACTCGCTCAAGCAGATGGCCGCCCGGCTGGGCATTACCACCCTCACGGAAAATTATTACGGCCTGTCGCTCACGCTGGGCAGCGGCGAAGTGCCGCTCATCGAAATGACCGACGCGTTTGGGGCCATCGCTACCGGCGGCACGCTGACGCCGCCCACCGCCATTTTGAGCATCACCGACAGCTACGGCCGGGCCATTGAACCGCTGCGGCCGCAGGCGCGGCGGGTGCTCAACCCGGCTCACGCCTATTTGATGACCAACATTCTGGCCGATAACGCCGCCCGCACCCCGGCCTTTGGGCCCAACAGCGAACTCAAACTGTCGCGGCCGGCGGCGGCCAAAACCGGCACCACCAATGATTACCGCGATAACTGGACCATCGGCTACACGCCGGATATTGTGACCGGGGTGTGGGTGGGCAACACCGATCGCAGCCCGATGATCGAAGTGAGCGGGCTGACCGGGGCCGGCCCCATCTGGCACAATTTTATGGAACGCGCCCACGAAGGGCGGCCGGTGCGCGATTTCAGCCGGCCGGACTCGATTATCGAGTTGGAAGTGTGCGCCGATTCGGGTACAATTCCCAGTGAGGTCTGCCCCCAGCGCCGCACCGAGATTTTCTTCCGCGACCAGCCGCCGCTCGGCCCGGAACACGATATTCACCAGCTCATCGACATTGACCGCAATACCGGCCTGCGGGCCAACGAGTTTTGCCGCTCCAACGTGGAGCAGCGCTACTACCAGGTTTACCCGCCCGATGGCCGCCAGTGGGCCATTGAACACGGCATCGAACAGCCGCCGGAGGAGTACTGCCCCTCGAGCAATATTGTGGCCAGAATCAGCAATCCGCAGGATGGCAGTACCGTGCGCGGGGTTGCCGCGCTGGAAGGCTCGGCGACGGCGGCCAATTTTTCGCACTACCAGATTGAACTGGGCGTAGGCACCGGCCCGCAAGCCTTTACGGTGATCCAGCCGCCGGTCAATCAGATCATCGAGCAGGGCGTGCTCGGCGCGTTTGACACAACGCAGTTGGAAAACGGGCCGTACACCATCCGGCTGGTGGTGTTTGACCAGAGCGGGGGCGCTACCGAAAACCGGGTGCGCGTGCTGGTGGATAATCCGCCGGCCCCGCCAACGCCCGACCCAACCGCAACAGAGACGCCCACGCCCGCGCCGGCCAGCCCAACGCCAACCAGCACCCCGACTCTGGAACCCGAGCCGCCCACACCCACCGAAACGCCCACTGAAACGCCGACCACGGAACCGACCGCCACCGAAATCCCGACCGAAACGCCAACCGCCACCGGCACGTCGCCGGCGGTAGCTCCTTCGGCCACTACGCCGGCAGATGTGGTGTCGTCGCCGGTGGCAGAAACGCAGTAGGTGTAACGCATTGGTCATTGGTCAGTAGTCATTCGTCATTGGTTCCCCGACAGATAACCGGCAAATGACAAATAACCAATGACAATACTGAAATCAGAACGGGATTTAAACTTTTGGGGCCCCCCCCCCCCCCCCCCCCCCCCCCCACGGCGCGGGGGGGGGGGGGGGGTGGTTGTTGGTGGGGGGGGGGGGGGGGGGGCCGGCCCCGCC
>CAYOXS010000010.1:6941-13405 GCA_964407935.1 uncultured Caldilineaceae bacterium | reverse complement strand
CGGGGGGGGGGGGATTTTGATGGGGTTTGTTGTGTTGGCCGCCTGGGCCCCAAACCACAACACACAAAAGAATTTCTCCCCCTTCTCCCAGAGGGAGAAGGGGGTTTAGGGGGATGAGGGCAAAAGTATAAGTTTCAAACTGCATTGGGTAAAGTAACCAACAACAACTATTTACTTGTAGTTATCTATGAACCAACGCCTCAACATCAGCGAAGCCAAATCGATTGTATTTTTGACCGCCGCCCTGATTATGCTGGCCACCTGGGGGGTGGGTGCGGCCGGCTGGACCCGCGGCATCAACATTCTCACTTTTGTGGGGGTTGGCGTTATTTTGCTGGGCATTATGCTGGCCCGGAGTCTGCTGCCGGCGTTTGTGGCCCACATTTTCAGCCTTGTGATTGGCGTTGGCTGGTCGTTTTGGGTAACCAGCCGGCTGCTGCCGGGCTACTACACCTGGCTGGAACGCTGGGACACGCTGGCCATGCGCCTGCACAACTGGTATCTCACCGCGCTGCAGGGCGGCACCAGTTACGATAACCTGATGTTCATTTTGCAGATGGGCGTGATCGTCTGGATTATGGGCTATCTGACCATCTGGTTTATCTTTCGCTCCGGCAAACCGTGGCCGGCCATTGTGCCCGGCGGGCTGGTGCTGATGATCAACCTGTATTACGTTGGTGATATTCAGGAAGACACCGCCAACGTGGCCGCCCTCACGTTTTACTTTATTTTGTACATTATCGCCGCGCTGGTGCTGATTGTGCGCTTTAATTTGCAGGCCCAGCAGAGCCAGTGGCGCAGCGAGGGCGTTTTTTACCGGCCCGACATTAATTTTGATTTTCTGCGCGACGGCCTGTTGTTTTCGCTGCTGGTGGTGGGTTTTGCCTGGCTAACGCCGCCGCTGGTCAGCGCCAAAACGCTGGATGTGCTGGACGACTACAACATCTGGTGGCGCGATGTGCAGGACGAGTGGAACCGCCTGTTTGCCGACCTGAACTACCGCGAGCGCGACGCCTACGACACCTTTGGTGGGTCGTTGCGGCTGGGCGGGCCGCGCCGGCTGAGCGATGAGCCAGTGATGGATGTGCAGGTAAACGGCGTGGGCCGCTACTGGCGCGCCGTGGTGTATGATTATTACACCGGCGATGGCTGGTTGACCCGCGACGAGGACAGAGCCTCGTTTGGGCCGGATGACCCCATCACCCTGCCCGTGTTTGACATCCGCGAGCCGGTGACTCAAACCTACACCCTCCACCGTGACAACGCCACGGTGCTGTACACCATGTCTAACCCGGTCTATCTGGACCGCTCGGCGCGGGCCAATTTTACGGCATTCACCCAGGATCAACTGACCGTGGCCGGCGTGTCGGCCTGGACAGGCGGCGGCAGCCCGTGGGCGCAGGAAATCACCTATTTGCGCAGCAGCGCCACCATCGACAGCGGCGAAAGCTACCGGGTGATTTCACTGACCAGCCGGGCCACCACCGCCCAACTCGCCGCGGCCGGCAGCGACTACCCGGCCTGGGTCACCGAGCGCTACCTCAATTTACCGCCGTCCATCACCAACCGCACCCGCGAACTGGCCCGCCAAATTACCGCCGATTCTGGCAACAATTTTGCCAGAGCGCAGGCCATTGAGCGCTGGCTGCGCAATAACATCACCTACAACGAAGCGATTGCCGCCCCGCCGCCCGGCGTTGATAAAGTGGATTACATCCTTTTCAACCAAAAAGAAGCCTACTGCGACTACTACGCCACCTCGATGATTGTGATGCTGCGCTCGCTGGGCATCCCGGCCCGGCTGGCCGCCGGTTTTGCCCGCGGCACCTTCGACTCAGAGACCAACGCCTACAAGGTGCTCAGCCGCGATGCCCATTCGTGGGTAGAGATTTATTTTCCGCACTACGGCTGGATAGAGTTTGAACCCACCGCCGCGCAGCCGACCATTATCCGCCAAACGTCGCCGGAGCAGGATTTTGCCGCCGGAGCTAATTTGCAGGAAAACAACCTGGCCAACGAGCAGTCACTCAACCGGCCGGAAAACATCCCCATTGATGAGGAAGTTTTTGGCGGCGGCCTATCGTTTGCCCTTAATTTTTCAATTCCGATGTTTAACCGGCAGGTGTCACTGTCGCCGGCGGTGGTTGGCGGCGGGCTGGCCGTACTGGGCGCGGCGGCGCTGGCCGGCGGCGTTTTTCTGTGGCGGCGGCGCAAATTCCAGGCCGAATTACAGCCGGAGAATGTGGCCTGGTTTTATCAGCAAATGGTCAAATGGGCCAGATGGATGGGCCTGAATTTGCGCCCGTGGCAAACCCCCTACGAGCACGCCGCCCTTTTGCGGCGCACTCTGCCGGACAACGGCCCGGATATTGATACCATTGCCCGCGAGTACGTGGTGGTGGCCTATAGCCGGCCGCAGCCCGGCCAATTTCCATCGACGGCAGAGCCAATCCGGGCCTGGCAGCGGCTGCGCCCGGCTATGCTCAAACAAGCCATCAAAAACCGGCTGCCCCGCTGGCTGAGAAAATAAAAAGGCGTGAAACCGAGCGGCGACGCCGCTCGGTTTCACGCCTTAAATCCCGGCGGATGAGAGTGATTACTTGTTTACTTCGCGGCCGGCGTACTGCCGCTGGTAATACTCCTGATAGTGACGCCCATCCTTGATTTTGCGCCACCACCCCTCGTTGTCTACGTACCATTTAACCGTCGCTTCGACGGCCTGCTCAAAATTGTGTTTGCTCTGCCAGCCCAGCGATTTGACCTTGCCGCAATCGAGCGCGTAGCGGCGGTCGTGGCCGGGGCGGTCAGTGATGGGCTGGATGAGGCTTTTCGGTTTGTTGAGCAGCTTCAAAATAAGATGGGCCAGCTCAATATTGGTGTTTTCCGAGCCGGTGCCCAGGTTGTACACCTCGCCAATTTGCCCCCTGCGCAGCACCACATCGATGCCATCGCAGTGGTCCAGCACAAACTGGTAGTCGCGCATCTGTTTGCCGTCGCCGTACAGCGGCAGCGGTTTGTCGTCGATGGCGTTGGTTACAAACACCGGCACCACCTTTTCCGGGTACTGGTAGGGGCCAATGTTGTTGCTGCCGCGGGTGATGGTAACCGGCAGATTGAAGCTGGTGTAGTAGGCCAGGCACATCAAATCGCCGCCGGCTTTGGCCGCCGAATAGGGGCTGCGGGTGTGCAGGCAGTCGGTTTCAACCGAGCGGCCCTCAAGCACCTGGCCGTACACTTCGTCGGTGCTGATCTGGTGGTAACGTTCAATCTGGTATTTTTTGGCCGCTTCCAGCAGCACAAACGTACCGTAAACATCGGTTTGGATAAAGCCACCCGGCTCCATCAGCGAGCGATCAACGTGGGTTTCGGCGGCAAAATTAACAATGGTGTCGATGTTGTGCCGGCGCATCACCTCGTCTACTTTGGCGGCGTCGCAAATATCGCCTTCAACAAAGCTGTAATGCGGATTTTTTGCCACCGGCAGCAGGTTGTCCGGGTTGCCGGCGTAAGTCAGTTTATCGTACACCACCAGGTTGAGATCGCTGTATCGCTCCAGCATCATCTGCACAAAGTTGGAGCCGATAAAGCCAGCCCCGCCAGTCACCAAAATATTTTTCATTGAGATGTTCCTCCAGACTAAATTTTTAATCAGATCACACGCCGCTGGCCCGTTTGAGTTCCCGCAAATAGGGGCGCTGGGTCAGCGTGCGCACCAACTCTTCAAAGCAGGCATGCCGCTCATCGAGATTTTCAGACAGGGCCGACAGCCGCAAATACGTGGCTTCACAACCGTTGATGATGATGGTTGGCGTGCCAAACACGCCAGCGTCAACGCCGCTAAGGTGATCATCGCGCAGGTAATCCCGGGCGGCGGCAGATTGCCAGTGCGCCGTAAAGCTGGCCAGTTCCAGCGCCGCCTGCCGGGCAATGTCCAGCAAAACGGCCGGGTCAGATATATCCTGTCTTTCTTTGTGATAAGCGTGAAAAACCGCCAATCGAAAGCGGGTCAGCGCCTCTGGCCCTTGCAACGAGGCAGCGTACGTGGCCAAAAACGGAGCCAGAATGCGCCGGTGCGGCCGGCCAAACACCGATTCGTAATCGAGCGGCTGCTCCCAAATGTGCCAGTCTGCACTCTGGCCGCGGGAAACGGCGTTACTCTCTTCCAGCGAAAAGAAGCGCCAGGTTACCGTCAGGTCAGCGCGGATTTGTTCCATTTCGGTCAATAAACTCACCATCCGAAACGCGTAGGGGCACATGTAGTCGTAATAAACAGTGGCTTCAATGGGTGTGGTCATCCAAATTCCTTTCCACGCCCCAAGCAAAACGCCCCGTTGCCGGAGCGTTTTGAATGGCAGGCAAAAACAACAAATTTAGTTGGTGCGCGGGATAACTTTTACGTTACCCCAATCGCCGACCTGGGCGTACACAATCCCTTTTTCATAAATCTGGGCGCGATAGGTATTGCCCATATACTCAACATCGTATTCTTTGGTCAGCCGTTCGCCCAGTTTTTTATCCTGAGCCACCTTGTAAAACATGGCGGCGGGGTTGAGCGGGATGATCTGGGGCTGGCCGACCAAAGCAATGGTTTCTTCCAGAGACAGCGCCGGCGGAGTGGTGGTTGTATTGTCGTCGATAATGGGCTGCTGCGGGCCGTCATCGGTGGGTTCCGGCACGGTGGTCAGTTGGAACACCACGTAAAACGAATGATGCCCCCAGGTGTTGCCGGGTTCTTCATCGGGGTGGGTGGTGCGAATGCCCGCCACCGACTCGCTGGGCAGCGGGTTGTCTGCCGGGTAAGAAACGGCCACCGTAGCCAGATCGTGCGACCAGAGCGGGAAGTTGGTGCCGGCTTCGTTGGCCGGTTTGTCAACCACCGCGTACAACGGCGCGGAATTACCCTGAGTCACCACCAGCCGGGCCTGATTGATCCGCCGGCCGTCGCCATCCAGCACATCGCAGTAAATATGGTGATTGCTCATGTTTTCGGGCCCGGTCAGGTGATGGACACCAACCACTCGCCAGTATTGTTTGGCGGTAATCGGCACCGTGATCTGCGACAGGGTTTTGATCTCAATCCCATACTTGGCCGAGTTGTTGAAAACAGGCTCACCGCGTTTTACTTTTTCCACAAACTGCCGGTTGTATTCTGGAAGCAACATTTTCTGTCTCCTATTCTATTTTATTTAACAGCCAGATAACCTCAATGTTACCCGGTTTTACCCCTGTTCGTCAATCACAATGTCCAGAATTTTGTCGCCCGCGGGCGCGGTGGGGTTGGTTTGCGGGTCACGCGGCGTCAGTTTTTCGGCCACGTCCATGCCCTCTATCACCTTGCCAATGATGGTAAAATTGGCGTCGAGCTGCGGCACGGGAGCAAAGGTGATGAAAAACTGGCTGCCGTTGCTGTTGGAGCCGCTGTTGGCCAGCGATACCACCCCCGGCCCATCAAACTTGCGCGAGGCCACCACTTCGTCATCGCAGCGATAGCCGGGAAAACCGATGCCGGTACCGGTCGGGTCGCCGCCCTGGGCCACAAAGCCCTGCAGCACACGATGGAAGGTTGTATCCTTGTACCAGCCATCTTTGGCTAAAAAGACAAAACTGTTCACATTAACCGGCGCGGTATCGTTGTACAGTTCCACCACAATGTCGCCTTTGTCGGTTTTGATAGTGGCCGTGTACTTCTTTTGGGGATCAATGACCTGTTGCGGCTCGGTGTACCACTGATCGCGCAGAGACACCAGCTTGATAAACGCATCCACGCCCGGATACGACAGGCCAAACTGCTGCGTGGGGAAAACCACCTGGTTCACTACCAGCGACGGCGTGCCGGTTAATCCGCCATCAATCGCTTCCTGGTAGGCGGCCATCACTTTTTCTTCGTAGGTGTGATTTTCCAGATCGGCCTTAAACTGCTCCACATCGGGCACACCCACATCTGTGGCGTAACCAACCAGCACATCGGTCATCTCTGCTTCTGATACCGAGTTCCAGTTACCTTGCTGCTCAAACAAAATGTCGTGCATCTCCCAGAATTTACCCTGCGCTCCGGCGGCTTCGGCCGCTTCGGCGGTAATCTTGGCCTTATCGTGAATGGTGATCAACGGAAAATGGCGGTAAATCAGGCGGATGCTATCTTCATTATCTGCTTTTATTCGCTCCAACACGGGAGTGATTCCGGCGCAGCCCGGTCACTGGAAATCGCCGTACTCAATCAGGGTGATGGCCGCGCTTTCCGACCCCTTTGACCATTCATCGGCCCCGGCGGGCGAAGTAAGCGCGTTGTTGGGAATTTCAATGGCGGTACACGACGCCGGGCCGGTTGGCCCAACCGGCGCAACCGGCAGATCCGAATTTTCGGCGCTGTTGTCGTTGGCGGCGGGGGCGGCGGTGGGCGCCGCGCTTTCGGCGGTGGCTTCAGTTTGGGCCGCGCTGGCCACCGCGGTTGGCGTTTCACCGGC
>CAYOXS010000010.1:5498-6841 GCA_964407935.1 uncultured Caldilineaceae bacterium | reverse complement strand
CGGCGGTGGCTTCAGTTTGGGCCGCGCTGGCCACCGCGGTTGGCGTTTCACCGGCCGGAGTCGGTGCGCTGGATTGGGTTTCGCCGCCGCAGGCCACGAGCAAAGCCAGCAGCATTAAGCCGGCTAACCCCGCCGCCACACTTCGGCGAAACTGAACATTGATGGGCATATTCTCTTTCCTTTATTATTAAATTTAGGCTGATATTCTACCATAAAACCCCGGCTTGTCGAGAAGCAAATAAAAAACTCACCGGCGGGCGACGGTGAGTTCTGGCTCAACTGAATATCAAAGGATATGGCCGTAAACCGCAAAACGTGTTGCGTGAAACGTGATTCGTAAAACGTAATTCGTAATTCGTAATTTTCTGTACTCTGTAATCTGACTACTGACTTCTGACTACTCGTGGACAACCACCAGCGTGCCGGGATTATCCACCGAGGCCACCACCTGGGTTTGCCCCGGCGGCAGCACCGGGTCGGCCCATTCAAAAAGGGCCTTGGCGTTGTCGTTGCTCAGGTTTACGCAGCCGTGGCTCATCGGCTGGCCAAAATTATCGTGCCAGTAAGCGCCGTGCAGGGCGTAACCGGCGTAAAAATACATGGTGTAGGGGACATCCGGCAGGTAGTAATCCGGCCCGGTCATCAGCGTCGATTCTAGCTTCCAGTAGATGTTGTACTGGCCCTGCACCGTGGGCGTGCCCGGCAGCCCGGTGGAACTCAAAAACGTCAGCACCGGAATGTTGCCCTCCCAGGCGGTCACCCGCTGCTGGGTTAAATTCACCTCAATCCACTTTTCAGTGGGCGAGGCGGGCTGGTAGGCCAGCAGGCTGGCCTCTACCGGCTCATACAATTTGGGGCCGCCCAAAGCATCTTTATCAGGGCCGAGCAGTTCCGGCGGCGCAACAATGCTGACCGGGGCGATGTTCACCGGCTCAAAAAAGGCCGGCGCGTCGGGCACAGTCAATGTTTCCACCGGCATTTCCCGCAGTTGCACCGGCATTTTCACCGTGTCACCGAGCGCGGTGAACGAGGGCAGCGCGTCCGCTTTTAGTTTTTCTGCTGGAGCCGCCGCCGGCTCACCGGCCGGCGCTTCAACCGGGGGCTTGGGCCGGGCCGCGGGAACCGGCGGTTCGGCGGCCACCGGCAGCCAGGCCGCCAGCGTGTCGGGCGGCACAAAAGCCACCGCCCAAATGCCGGCCACAATCAACGCCACGCCGCCGAGCAGGAGCAGCAGCGCCAGAAACGGGTTAAGCGTCCGGCGGGCGCGTTGGGCCATCCGCCCTTTTTGGGCGCGGGTTTGCCCCTCCTGGCTGTCAAACAACTGCTGGCGGTTGATAACCGGC
>CAYOXS010000010.1:129-5398 GCA_964407935.1 uncultured Caldilineaceae bacterium | reverse complement strand
TGGCGGGCTTCCTGTTTTTTGCCGGCCCGGGCGGCCTCGATGCCGGCGTTTAAATATTGGGTTGGGTCAACAGATTCGGTCATTTTCTCTTTTCCAGAGGCGCAGCGGAAAGAGAACATACGTTACGGGATAGAGGCATTCTACCATAAAACAATTCAAGCGGCTACCCGCTACCCTTTGCCCGGCCCTATCCGGCGTGATATAATTTTGGCACTTGTTGCGCCCGGCAATGGTCGTTGGGGGGAGCTACCCCCCAAGCCCCCCGGCCTGCGGCGCTATTTTCAAGGGAGACCCCATCATGGCTAACTGGTTAAAATTGATCGCGGCGCTGCTGGCGCTGCTGCTGTTTCCGGCCACTGCGCTGGCCGATTCACCCATCGAGCCGCTGCAAATTGAGCAGGTCACCAACCTGGGCGTGCCGAGCGGCAATGCGCCGCTGCCCAAATTTTTGGCGCTCAACGAGTCCGCCGGGCTGATTTACGTTTTGTGCGAGGGCGAATTTCAGCAAGGCAACCAGCTGACCGTGTTCGATTTGGAAAGCGGCGAATTTACGCAGCAGATCCGGCTGAACCAGGGCGAGTTTGAACCACTCGGCTTGCAGTTTGACCCCGCCTCCGGCCTGCTGTACGCCCGCTGGCAGGAACGCTACTCCGGCGCGCCGCCCGTGCTGGCCGTCATCGACACTAAAGTGATGCAGGTGAGCCAGCAAATCCCCAACATTGAGGCCTTTGCCGTGGGCAACGGCCTGCTGTACGCCGCCACCGCCACCGAACTGCTGGCCGTCAACCTGTCAAACAACAGCCTCGACCAGGCCCGGCGCGCCAGCCTGCCGCCGGCCAGCACCACCGGGCCGCTGGCGCTCGATGCCGGCCAAAATCGGCTCTACCTGGCCCGCCGCGGCGACAGCCCCACCATCGAAATTTTTGAGGCCGGCAGCCTGTCACCGCTGGCCAGCTACCCCGCCGAAAACGACGTGCTCAACCTGCTGCCGATTCCCGGGGCCGGGCAGGCGTTTTACACCACCGACCAGGGCGGCTTTCGGGTATTGGGCCGCATCACCAGCAGCGGCGAGCTGGCCAACCTGCCCATCGAACTGGGGCCGTACTCCGGCGCGGCGGGCATGGCCGTGTCGCCGGATGGCCGCACCCTCTTTTTCAGCAACGGCCAGTGGGGCAGCGAGCCGGGCCAGCAGCCGGCGCTGGTGGGGTCTAACAGTGAAACGTTTTTGCAAACGCACACCATCCCGCTGCTGTCCAACGTGAACGACGTGGTAGTGACCGGCAGCGCCGCCTACGCCGTTGACCCGTACAGCGATCATCTTTATTTAATTGACCTGACCAGCGCGGCGGTTGAAATTGAAAACACGGCCATTCGCCTGCGTGATGTGCTGTTTGACGCCGACGCCAACCGCCTGTTTGTCACCGACAGCGCCAACCGCGTCCGCCAGATCGAGCCGCAAAACCTGTCACCGCAAACCGAAACGCGCCTGCAAAACAACTGGGCCGACTTCGGCTTTAAAAATTGGGGCTGGTCCGGCCAACTGGCGCTCGATGCCGGCCGCCAGCAGTTGTACGTGAGCGGCCTGCCGGCCACCGTGCTTGATGCCGAAACGCTGGCCGAACTGACCACCATCGCCGCCGGCGGCCAGTTTGCGCCCGATCCCGGCGGCGACAACCTTTATTTGAGCAACTGCGGCGTAACGGTGCTCAGCGCCAACACGCTCACCGGCACAGAAGTGATTTCCGGCACCGCCGCCCGCCCCGACGGTCTCTCGCCCAACCCGTGCGTCACCAACAGCGTGCTCGACGCCGACAACCGGTGGCTGTACAGCATTGTCTCCAACGGCGTGCCCGGCTCCAACGGCGGCAGCTACCTGTACGTGTACGATGTGGCCAGCCAGCCCACCCTCGTTTTCTCCGATACCAACATCAGCTTCACCGGCGTCGCCCCCGACCCCGCCGGCCGCCGCGCCTTTGTCAGCGCCGTGCGCCACAGCAACCGGCGCGTGCGCGCACTAGATGTGACGGCGGGCAGTTTTAACCAGCAATTGATGGGCGTTTGGGGCGAACTGCGTTTCAGCCCCGCCAGCCAGCGCCTGTACGTGGCCGATCAGGGCGCAGGCCGGATTCTGGCGCTCGACGCCGCCACGCTCAACGTGGTCGATGAACTGCTGCTGCCGGACACCCGCTACCAACTGGTTGAAATTGACCCCGCCGCCGACCGGCTGTTTCTCATCGATGACCGGGGCAACCTGCTGACCGCCGCCCCCGGCGCAACTCCGGCAGAGAACGTGGCCGCGCCCGCCGCGCCGCCCGCCCAACCCACCGGCCCGCTGCTCAGCGTTGAACTGCCGGCCAACAGTCCCATCATTGCCCGCGTTGACAGCAGTTTCGGCCAGTTTTCGCACGAAGCCCGGCTGGTCAGTTCCACCGATTTTGGCCAGAACTGGGCCGACATTGGCCGGAGCCTGCCGCCCCTCCCGGTGCAAACGGTCGCTGTATCGCCCAATTTTGCCAGCGATCAAACCCTGTTCGCCGGGGTGCTGCTGCCGGGGCAAACCGGCGGCCTCTATAAATCGGTGGATGGCGGGCAAAGCTGGCAGCCGGCCATGACCGGCCTGCGCGATACTTGGATCGACTCGCTGACCATCGCCCCGGATTTTGCCGAGACTGGTCTCATTTTTGCCGAAACCGTTTACGGCGGGCTGCACTATTCCACCGATGCCGGCGACACGTGGCAGCCGATAGTGGCGCAGGACCCCAACGCCGCTTTCCCCGCCTCGTCCGGCGATTACGCCGTGGCCATCGGCCCCAAATCAATTTTGATCAGCCAGCCGCTGGCCGAAATGCGCGGCCTGTTCCGCGCCAGCCGCCGCACCGATGGCTCGCCCTCGGCCTGGCAGCAGGTGCTGGACCAGCCGGCCCAACTGCTGGCCGCCAGCCCCGACGGGTTGACGGTGCTGGCCTACGGCCCGGCGCTGTGGCGCTCGGCAGACAGCGGCTACAGTTGGCAAATTGGCGGTGCGGGGCTGGCGCAAATCGGCGTAACCCAGCCCGCCCGGATTGCCTTTTCACCCGACTTTAAAACCGACCAAACCGTTTACTTTTTCTTCCGCGACGCCGCCGGCACAACCCAGGCTCAACTGTTCCGCTCCACCGATGGCGGGCAAACGTGGCTCAACTGGCAGCCGCCCGCCGAACCGATTTTCACCACTCTGGCGCAGCTACCCAACGGCGAGTTGGTGCTGGGCGATGCCGCCGCCCGGCTGTCGCAGCAGCCCCCGGCCAGCCTGCGCTGGTCGGCTACCAACCTGCCCGCCGAATTATTCCCCATCGACAGCGTGGCCGCCAGCGGCAACGGCGCGGCGCTATTTGCCATCAATTCAACACAGGGCTTGTTCAAATCGACCAACGGCGGGCGCGGCTGGCAGCGCACCGATTACCCGGCCCGCGCCCAATATTTTAGCAGCCAGCCGTTTCAGGTGACGGTCTCAAAAAGCGGCAAAACCGTTTTTGCGGTGTCGGGGATGAGCCTGCACCGCAGCGCCAACGGCGGGGCGGCGTGGCAGGAGCTGGCCGCCGGCGACGGCAGTTTGAGCTTTCTGGCGCAGCGGGTGGCGCTCTCGCCCAATTTTGACGACGACCGGACGCTGCTGGTCAGCACCCCCACCGCCGTTTATCGCAGCACCGACGGCGGCGACAACTGGGCCAAAGTGCTCACCATCGAAGCCAACACCAACACCAGTGATGTGCTGGCTTTTGCCCCCGATGGCCTCACTGCCTACGTGCGTTTTGGCTACGGCCAAAACCTGTACCGCAGCGACGACGGCGGCCAAACCTGGCAGCTTCAGCCCTTGGCCAGCGGCGACGAATTTCTCTCCATTTTGAGCGCGGCGGTTAATGGCGACGGCGTGTTGAGCGCAGCCGTGGAGTACGACCGCAGGCTGCTGCAAACCGATCCGCAAACCCCGCCCTGGCGCACGGTGAGTGACTCGCTGCCCGCCGAACTGGCCGGCCTCAACGCCGTGGCCTACCGCCCCGATGGCGTGCTGCTGATTGCCGGGCCGGGCGGGCTGTTCAGCAGCAGCGACAACGGCCAGAGCTGGCTACCGGTAGATGCCTTTGGCCTGCCGGCCGGGGCCACCATTTCCCGGCTCGCCGCCACCGAGTCCGGGCTGCTGGCCGCGCTCGATACCGGGGCGCTGTTCAGCCTGCCGGCCGGCGAGTCCGGCTGGAAAAATATTTCAATTATCAAGTGATGGCTTATGCGTTTTGATATTCTGACCCTGTTCCCCGAAATGTTCGAGGGCGCGTTCAACGCCTCAATCATCAGCCGCGCCCGCGAGCGCGGTTACATCGATATTGCCCTGCACAACATCCGCGACTACGCCCCCGGCAAACATCGCGTCACCGACGACACGCCCTACGGCGGCGGCGGCGGGATGATTATGAAACCGGAGCCGATTTTTCTGGCGGTTGAAAGCCTCCTCAACATCGATATTCCCAGCGAGGGTTATCAATCGCTGTACCGGCAGGGCTACCCGCCGATACTTATGCTCACCCCGCAGGGGCGGCTGCTCAAACAGCCGCTGGCTCAGGAAATGGCCGCCAACACCGAGCGGCTGATCTTGATTTGCGGCCGCTACGAGGGCATCGACGAGCGGGTGCGACAGTATTTGGCCACCGATGAGCTATCGATTGGCGATTACGTGCTCTCCGGCGGCGAAATCGCAGCTATGATTGTGGTGGATGTGCTGACCCGGCTGATT
Source organism: uncultured Caldilineaceae bacterium (assembly GCA_964407935.1). Lineage (GTDB taxonomy): Bacteria > Chloroflexota > Anaerolineae > 4572-78 > J111 > J095. Next base: position 630 of record CAYOXS010000010.1, on the reverse strand, counting down.
CCCGGCGTACTCGGCGACGAGGCCGCCACCGCCAAAGATTCCCACTCCGGCGGGCTGCTGGAGCACCCGCACTACACCCGCCCGCCAGAATTTCGCGGCCACGGCATCCCCGAAATTCTGCTATCGGGCCATCACGCCAAACTGGAGCAGTGGCGGCGCGAGCAATCGCTGGCCCGCACGCTGGCTCGCCGGCCGGATTTGCTGGCCCAGGCCAACTTGTCTGATTCCGACCGGGCCTATCTGGCGCAACTCCAGCAGCCGGGCGAGCCGGAGTAGGCCGGGCTTGTCGCCCGACGGTCGAACCTGTCGTGGGGGTCGCTCTTAAAAATTCGCGATTTTTTGATTGCCCTCATCCCCCCGACCCCCTTCTCTCCAGTGGGGGAAATGCTTTTTTTGTGGGGTTTTTTGGGGGGGGGGGGGGGCCAAACCCCCACCCCAAAAAACACGGCCCCAAAAAGGCGGGGGGGGGGGGGGGGGGGGGGATTTTAGGGGGCGAAAAAT
>CAYOXS010000010.1:0-119 GCA_964407935.1 uncultured Caldilineaceae bacterium | reverse complement strand
CCCCCGCCCCCCTGCCCTCCTGGGGGGTAAATGCTTTTTTGGGGCGTTTTGGGGCGGCGGGGCCGCCAAAAACCGCACAAATTCAATCCCTGAACCCAAAGAAGGGGGGAGGTTGGGGG
>CAYOXS010000009.1:0-42739 GCA_964407935.1 uncultured Caldilineaceae bacterium | reverse complement strand
TATCGACCGCCAGTTTGGCCTGCAATATCCGGCTGATCAGCCGGGCGTCAACCGGATTATCTTCTACCAGCACAATGGTGTGCCGGGCCGACGGCGTGGTAACGTTTGGCTGCGACAGTGCCGGTTCCGGTTCTGCCACAACGCCTTTTTCGGCAGGCGAGCCGGCACCGGACAGAACATCAACCACGTGCTCAACCAGCTCTTTAGTGGCAAAAGCGCCCTTCAACCAGATTGACGACGTTTGCCCGGCCAGTTTGCGCTCGTCTTCCGGCGTTAAATCTTTGGCCGAAACCACAATCACCGGGATGTTGGCGGTTCTGGCATCGGCCTTGAGTTCCTCAAGCAGGGTAAAACCGTCCATATCGGGCATGGTCAGATCAGTGACAACCAGATCGGGCAGGCGCTCACGGATTACGGGCAGCGCTTCTACGGCGCTGTTGGCCTCAAAAATGCGGTATGGTTTTTGAGATTGCAGCAGCCGCCGGATCAGCCGGCTGTCGGTGGGGTTGTCGTCAACCACCACAATGGTGGTTACCTGTTCATCAAGCCGCTCCAGCGCCGACCCCAGCCCGTCGAGCGGCGCGCCGGCTTCGGCGCTGTGCGATAGCCGGACATCGACCAGATTTTCTTCGTTCATAATGTGCTTTTCAACCGGGAAGGTGTGGCCGGAGCAGTTGACCACCACAGTTTCATTGGGCTTGATGATCCCCCCGCTGATCAGTTTATCCAGCCCGGCAAAGGCCACCGCGGTGGCCGGTTCCACCGAGTACCCCTCGGTTTTGGCCAGTTGGTGCATTGCCTCAAAAGCCTCATCGTCAGACACGCTGATCATATACCCGCCGTATTTTTGGTTGGCCTGATAGAGCAAATCGTAGCTGAGGCCCGGTTCGCCGGTTGAAAGAATGGTGATGCGTGTTTCTGGCACCACGGGTTTGGCTTTGGGCTGCCCGGCCGCAAACGCCTGCACCATCGGCGAACAACCGCTCACCTGCACCACGCCAATCTTGGGCACGCGGTCAATTAAACCCATCTGGTGCAACTCTTCAAAGCCTTTGAGCACGCCCAGCGGGCCAATGCCGCCGCTGACAGCCTGAATGTACCAATCCGGGGCCTGCCACACGGCAGCGCTGCCCAGTTCAACGGCCAACTGCTCGGCGATTTCATAGGCCACGGTTTTCATGCTTTCTTTGCCGGGCACAGCCTTGGCCCCTTTATCCAGCCGAATGCCGCGCCGGGCGGCAAAATCGGCGGCAACTTTTTTGGCCTGGTCATACGTGCCGGTGACTTTGATAACCTCCGCCCCGTACAGCGCGGCCTCGCGCATTTTGGCCGCCGGCACCAGACTGGTTAAAAATACCCACAACTTAATATCGGCGCGGGCGCAATAGGCCGAGTAGGCCGCGGCGGCATTGCCGGTTGAGGCCAGCACGCACTCAATAACGCCGGCCTGTTTCATATCGGTTACGGCCACCGCCGCCTGCCGGTCTTTAAACGAACTGGTGGGCGACTGCCGTTCATCTTTGATGAAAATTGCGGGATGGCCCAGCCGTTCCTGCAATTTGGCGGCCCGGACCAGCGGCGAAAAACCTTCACCCATCGTCACAATTTCTGATTGGCCGCCAATTGGCAGCAGCTCGGTGTAGCGCCACAGCGAGCTTGGCCGCCCCGACAACCCTTTTTGCCAGAGGGCAGCCACAGCGGCGTAATTGTACTGCGCGTCGAGCCAGGAGCCGCCGCAAGCCGGGCACACATCAAGCCCCGGCGAATAATCAAACTGATGGCCGCATTCCAGACAGGAAATTGAGGTGAGGCAGGAAGAATATCGATTTTGCATTAGACTTGTCTCTGTAAAATATCTTTTTCTACGCTAACGGAACGGTAAAGTAAAATTCTGCGCCGTGGCCCTCTTCGCTGATTACGCCAATCTGGCCGCCGTGCATCTCAACCAGTTTTTTGCAGATGGCCAACCCCAAACCGGTGCCGCCATATTTTCTGGTGGTCGAGCTATCGGCCTGGCGGAAGCGGTCAAAAATAGTTTGCTGCTTGTTCAGCGGAATACCAATGCCGCTGTCAATCACGGCAACGCGCATTTTGTCCGGCTCATCCGGCGCAATGTTGGAACGAATGGTAATAGTGCCTGCGGCGGTGAACTTGGCGGCGTTGCTCACCAGGTTGAGCAATACCTGGTTAAGCCGCAGTTTATCGGCCCGCACCGGCGGCAGGTTGTTGGCAATATCCACCTGCACTTTGATCGATTTATTTTTGACCAGCGTGCTGGAAGCCGACAGTACATCGTGAATAGATTCTGACATTTTGACATCTTCCAGCACCAGTTCCATGCGCTCGGCCTCAATTTTAGAGAGGTCAAGCACATCGTTAATGAGGGCCAGCAGGTGCTGCCCGCTGTTGTAAATCAGTTGAATATCATTGAGGGCCAGGTCCGGCAAATCACCGTCAATGCCTTGCAGCAGCACATCGGCAAAGCCGATGATCGAGTTGAGCGGCGTGCGCAGTTCGTGGCTCATACTGGTTAAAAATTCCGACTTCAGCCGGTCCACTTCTTTCAACTGCTCAATGGTTTTTTCCTGCTCTTTGGACAGCCGGGCGTTTTCCAGCGCGCGCGCCACCTGATCGGCCACAGCTTCTACGGCGGCCAATTCTTCATCGGCCCACACCGGCGAATTTTCCCGTTTAACGCCGAGCACGCCAATCACCTGATCACGCAGCACCAGCGGCACGGCCAGTTCCGATTTTGAAGTTTCGCCGTTGCCCACATGCGTTTGTTTTACCATCTGCCGGCTCTGGGCTGCCTGGGTCATAGGGGCCAGCCACACGTTACTGCCCTGCCCCACTGGCAGAGTTCGCCCGTTTTTAAAGTGATAGCCGGGGTTATCAATGGTTTGTTGAAATTGATCCCAGCTCTCGCGGGTGAGCTGGCGGTTAAGCCGCTCAACTTCTCGCAGCGCCGAGCGGGTTTCTTCCAGCAGCCGGGCGTTATCCACCGCAATGGCGGTTTGGTTGGCAATGGATTGCATCAGGCTCACATCTTCGGCGGTAAAGCGGTTAAACTCATCGCTGTGGATATCGAGCACGCCAATAATTTGCTCGCCGCGGCGCAGCGGCACGGCCAGCTCAGAGCGGGTATCCGGCAGGAGCGGGTTGCTTACAAAATTTGGCAACTGGGTGATGTTGTTGCTCAAAAAGAACTGGCCCGTACCGGCCACAACACCAACAAGTCCGGTACCAATTTTTACCCGGTGATCGCGTTCTTTGAGCTGCCGGCCAATCTCGCCGTAACCGGCTGCCAGCACCAGCTCCTGCCCCGGCTCGTTGGCAAGGTAAATGTGGGTGTGGTAGTAATCAAATTCCACTTGCAAACGATCAACCACAAACTCCAGCAGGCGGTCAATTTCGGTAATGCTGATGATCTGGCGGCTCACATCTGCCTCAATTTCAAGCGCCCGGGTGCGTTCGGCCACGCGCTCTTCCAGATTACTGATCGAGTCGCGCAGCCGTTCAGTCATCTGGTTAAACGCCCGGGTCAGGTCGCCAATCTCGTCGCGCCGGCTTGTTTGCACAGCTAAATTGAGGTTGCCACCGGCAATCTGGCCAGCCGTTCCGGCCAGTTCGGCCAGCGGACTGGAGATGTTTTTGGTGACAAAAATAGCCACCACAATGGCCACCAGCACGGCCGCCAGCGCCACACCAATATTAATCAGCAGCGCGGTCTGGATACTTTGAAGCGCCTCGGAGCGGTCCTGCTCGGTGAGCAAGGCTACCCCCAGTTGGGGGATCCAGCGATACGTGCCAATCACCGAGATATTACGGTAATCGCTGTAAAACCTCGACCCGCTCATGTTGTTCTGAATTGCCTGAACCGCGCCCTCGGTTTCAACCCGGGTATGGGGCGGGCCAAAGCCCTCAAACCGGGAAGGCGTGAGCATAGTGTAATTGGCGTCTACCAGATAGCTTTCGCCGGTGATGCCAAATCGGGAACGGGCCAGCATAATTTCGTTGAGTTTATCCAGGTTGGCCCGCCCGGCCAGCACGCCAATAGGCGCGCCGGTTTGATTGAGCACAGGTTGCGACACATAGACAACTACCCGGCCCAAATCCGGGTTGAAACGCGCCGGCTGGAGCGTTAAATTCTTAAATCCATCCTGAAAAAAGTTCTCGCGCGCAAAATTTTTCCCTTCCAAATTCACATCGGTTGACACCAGCACGTTGCCGTCCGGGTCCAGCAGTAGCAGGGTATCAAAGCGGTCGGTAAGATTGATCATCGATGCAAAATTTTGGCGCAACTGGCTTTGCGGAATCAATCGCAGCGATGCCGTTGGCTGCAACAACAGCCGCATGCGAGACACAGCCGCTTCCTGATTCCCCAACCCGGCCAGGTCGGTTTGCAGGTTGGTTGTCCAGGTGTTGATCTCAGACTCGGTCAGCGTAGCCACCGAGTTGAGCTGTTCAATCAGGCTGGCCTGTCCGTTTTGATAACTGAGCGCAATTGAACTGATACTGATTACCAAAACGGCCAGCAGCGCGGTTAGCCCAAACGTTACCAGCAACTGGGTCCGCAGGCCACGGCCGGGCAGGATTGCCTTCATTTTTTGGGTTACGATTGTTTGGTTTGCCATAAAACTCTCCAAATCTGCGGCAAGGTTGGCCAAACGGGTTATTCAGCCAGCAGGTTATCTTCGGTGCCCAACCGAATAACCACTTCCGAAGCGCGCAGCGTTTCCGCTAGCTGCGCCACGGCAATTTTCATCACATCGTCAATTTCAGAAGACGACCAGACTTTGGCGGTCGACTCGCTGACAATATGGTCGCGCCATGCGGCTCGTTCTGTTTCACGGGCCAGCCGGGCGGCATCGAGCGCCAGCGCCACCTGCTCACTGATGGACTGGACAGTGGTAATTTCATCGGGCGACCACTGCCGGTCAACGGGCCGCTCAATGCCAATTACGCCAATCACTTCACCGCGCAGGGTGAGCGGCACCGCCACGGTGGCTGTCTTTTTGTGGGAGTCGCCGCCATTGGTGCTGCCAGCCTGAGTTAACTGCCGGGCCTGCACAGCGCGCTCCATTGCCGGCAGCCATTCGGTGGATGCGGGGGTAACGCCGGCTTTGGTGAACACATACCCGGTTGTTTGCGTTTGCACGCCGATATTCTGCCAGGCTTCGCGGGTGAGGCGGCGGTTGAGTTCTTCGGCTTCGGCGTTGGCCTGCTGCATTTGCTGGAACAGGCGGGCGTTATTGATGGTGACCGCCACCTGGTTAGCCAGCGAGCGGAGCAGGCTGGCATCGCTTTCATCAAGGCCGGCAATTCTATCGGATTGCACATCGAGCACGCCAACCACCCGGTTTTCAACAATAATCGGTACGGCCATTTCAGAATAGGTGTTGGGCAGCAACTGGTTGGGCAGCCAGTCCGGCTCGCCGCGAACGTTGTCAATTTTAACTACCTCGCCGGTGCGGGCAGCGCGGGCCACCAGGCTGGTTTGCGCTTGCAACTCAATACGGTGACCGCTGGCCTTCATTTGAGCGCCAGCCGCGCCGTACCCTTCGCGCATTACCAGATATTCGCCCGCGGAATCGAGCATATACACGTGCACGTGGTAATAATTGAAGCTCTCTTTAACTTTGGTCACCAGTTCAGCCAGAAGCTGGTCAACAGACAAAATGGCGCTCAGCCGCTCGCCCATGCTGGCCACGGTTTCCAGGCGTTGGGTACGGGCCAGCACCCGCTGTTCCAGCGACCCCACCAGATCGCGTAGTTGTTCGGCCATATTGTTGAACGCGGCGGCCAACTGCCCCAACTCATCCTGAGATTGCACCGGCACGGACTGGCTCAGATCGCCGGCGGCAATGGTTTGCACCCCGGCCATCACCGCCCCCAGCGGCCGATTAACCAGATAGCGCAGAATGATGTACACCACCAGCGCCCCCAAAATAATAGCGCCCAGCGCCACCCAGCTAATTTGATTGCGCAAATTTTGGGTAAGTTGCTGCAATTCCGAAACCGGGCTTAAAACCACCGCTTCGAGCTGAGTCCCGTTGTCAACAGAAAAACCGACGGGCTGCTGGTCGTAGTAATACTCATTCTGGTTAAGAGTGACAGTTTGATTGGCCAGCAGCGATGTGGGCGCGGTGGCCGCGCCGGGCAAATCCAGGCTGGTAATCAAAAGCTGTCCCTTTTGGGCCAACCCCACCGCCAGCCCCAACTGGTTGCGCAAAAAACCGATGGTTGCGGCATCGAGGCGGCGCTCTACCAGGGCCAGCCCCACCGGCACGGTCGCCGGCTCCCAGGTCACCGGATCGGCCACGGTGATTTTTACCGGATACCAGGTTTGGATCACCGGAATGCGCTGGTTAACCACAATTGTTGACTGCGGCGTATCCACCAGAGTCCAGTCAAAGGGAAAATCCTGGCCGGCCACCGGCCCACCGATCACCGGCTTAAAGTTATTTTCGGCGTAAAATTGCTCCGGCGGCGCAGAATAGGCCGAACTGATATCAAAGTAATCGGCAGCCGGCGGCGAAAACTCGCTGGTAGGTACCTGATAATAAATCGGGTTGACGCCGTTGCCTTTGCTCACAAACTGGGCCAAAGTGATGTTGTCTTTGTCCAGCCGAAACGACAGCGCCGGTTTGGCATTGGGTATCACCTCAAACGGTGACAACAGGTAAAAACTGATCGAACTCAGATCGTTGAGCCGCTGCGCCGGCTGCAAAAGCTGGACAAGTTTTAACTGCGCCTGAAACACAAAGATTTTGTCGGCGTCTTCAATCAGCTCACCGGAGCCGGTAAAATCTTCGGCAAAGTACGATCCCGGGTCGGCGTAGTACGGGCCTAAATCGGTTAACAACTGAATTTCGTTTACCAGCGGCTCGTCCTGTTCAAAGCTCATAGCCGTTAGCACCGAGTTTTTTTCCATATCGCTGATCCGGCTGGCCAAAATTTGCGACATCCGGTTCAGTTCGGCCTGCTTCACTTCGGTCAGGTTGTTGAAGCTGGTTGTGCCGATAATTGCGGTTAGCCCAATGGCAAACAGCACAAAAATGGCCCCCACCACAATCAATATTTTTTGGCCAATTCTCAAATTTTTCATTGTTTGTAGCTCCTGCGGGCCGCGTTGGTTGGGCCGGGCATTACTCCCACTGTTTGATCAGTTCGTCGTAGTCAATGGTTTTGGGCTGCTCGTCGGGCCGCTCCTGCTTGGGAGAGCCGGGCAAGGCCAGCCACACCAGCGGGCTGCGCGGTGAATTGAGTTTGGGCGAGTAACGGGCCATCTGCATGTTGCGCATTGCATCATCCATTGCCGCGCCAATGGCATCCATCGCCTGCTGCGGCGTGAGTTCGCCCTGAATGGCGCGGGCAATGTTGGGCCACCAAATAGCCGAAAGCGTGGGGTAATCCGGCACATTTGGCCCGGTGCCGGTCCATTTTTTGCGCTCTTCGGAACGATAAAATTCAATCAAGCCGCCGTAGTTTGCCTTGCGCAGCGACAGATAATCGGAGAACACCGTTGATTTTCTCACGGGCGTGCCGCCGATGGTAAACTTTTTCAGCTCGACGGTTTTGGACACGGCAAACTGGGCCCACAGCCAGGCCATTGCCCGCCGCTGGCCTTTAACATTTTTGGGGATGGTCCAGCTACCGGCATCCTGATAGCCCACTTTCATGCCTTCGTCCCAGTATTTGCCGTGGGGCGTGGGCGCAACCCGCCACAGTGGTTTGCCATCCGGGGCCACCACCGGACTGCCCAACTCGTGAAAGCGGTCATCAGACAGCCAGGTAACGTATTGAAAAACGCGCTGGGCAATATCGCCGCGTGATGCCTGCGGGCCGGCATCAACCCACTGCCAGTTTTTGGCTTCGGGCGGGGCGTATTTGTTGAGCCAGTCAATATATTTGGTGAGCGCGTAAACCGCCGCCGGCCCGTTCACCTCGCCGCCGCGAGCCACCGTGGCCCCAACCGGCACCCGGTCTTCCACCCGAATGCCCCATTCATCAACCGGGTAGCCGTTGGGCAGGCCCACATCGCCCACGCCGGCAATCGATAACCAGGCATCGGTAAAGCGCCAGCCCAGCGACGGCGATTTTTTGCCGTAATCAAGGTGACCGTAAACTTTTTTGCCGTCAATCTCGCGGCCGGTAAAAAATTCGGCAATATCTTCATAGGCGGCCCAGTTGAGCGGCACGCCCAGATCGTAGCCGTATTGGGCCTTGAACGCCGCTTTAATGTCGGGCCGGGTGAACCAGTCGTATCTAAACCAGTACAGGTTGGCAAACTGCTGGTCCGGCAACTGGAGCTGGTTGCCATCGTAATCCTGGCCAAACTCCAGGTTGAGAAAATCGGCCAAATCCAGGTTGGGGTTGGTGTAGGCTTTGCCTTCACCGGCCATATAATCGGTCAGGTTGACCACCGCCTCGCTGCGCAGATGCGTGCCCACCAGATCGGCGTCGTTTACGTAAATATCGACCAGCAGCCGGCCGGTGCGCTGCTGCTCAACCAGCCGCTCCACCACCGAGCCTTCGCCAATGATTTCGTGTTCAACTTCAATGCCGGTGATTTCCTCAAACGCCTGGGTTAAAACCTCGCTTTCCCAAAAGTGAGTTTTAATGTCTTCGGCCACGGATTTAATTTTCCGCCCGCGGAATGGTTCGGCGGCGCGGGCAAACCAGCGGAGTTCGGCCACGCGCTCCTCGCGGGAAAGCACCGACGGCTCAAATTCATCGGCCCATTTTTGCACCGCCGACTCGTAGGGTTCTTCCAACGGCTCATCGGCCAGGGCGCTGGCGCCGGGTTTGAGGGCCAGTAACAGCAATAAACAGGTGGCGATGAGCAGACGTTTCAGCCAGCGCGTAGATTTTGATTGACGCATACGTGATGCCCGGCGGCGATCCGCCGGCTCCTTTCCGGGTGAGGCAGCCACTATTTTGCCGCCGGGTTGTTTTCTGTGAGCAACTGCTCTTTGGTGCCCAGCCGAATCACCACTTTTGAGGCGTCGAGTTGGGCGCCCAGTTGCTCCACGGCGGTTTGCATAACTTTTTCCAGTTCGCCAGAAGCCCAGACCTGCTGGGTAATATTGGCGATGATTCTTTCACGGCCAGCCCGCCGGCCGGTTTCGTCAAAAAGGCGGGCGTTTTCAATGGCCAGGGTCATTTGCTCGCTGACCGCTTCGATGAGCGCGATTTCGTCTTCTGTCCAGTGGCGGGCCGGATCGGCATCTCTGATGCCCAGCACGCCAATCACCTGCCCCCGCAATTTTAGCGGGGTGGCCAGCACGTTGGTTTCACTGCCGGGCGCTCCGTTGGGTTTGAGCAGGCTCAGTTCAACCGTTTGTTGTTTTTCCAGCGCGGCGCTCACTTCCGGGGTGAGCATTTGTTCCAGCGGCGGCAACTGGGCCTGCCGAAACTCAAAATCGGTGGGTTTGGCCGCAGAAAACTGAAGCCACGCTTCGCCGGTGTAAAGTTTTTGCAACTGCTGGGCGCGAACCAGCGCGTTTTGGGTTTCGGCAAAGAGGCGGGCGTTACGCACGGCAATGGCAATCTGGTTGGCCAGCGCCTGCAGCACCACCTCGTCATCAGCGGTAATGCCGCCCACCCGCTCGCTCTGCACGTCGAGCACGCCCACCACTTCATCGCCCAGCATTACCGGAATGGCCGACTCAGAGTGGGTGTGCGGCAGGAGCGCGTTGGGCAGCCAGTTGGGGTCTTCGCGGACGTTGCCAACGGTAATAATGTGGCCCTGGCGGGCGGCGCGGGCCACCAGACTGCGGGGCGCGTCCAGAGCGATGGTATGGCCGGCGCGTTTCATTTCGACGCCGGCGGTGCCGTACCCTTCGGCCATAACCAGCGCGGTGTGGACCTCGTCCAGCAGATAAATGTGAACATGATAGTAGTCAAACGTTTCTTTGGTGAGGGTTACCACCTGGCGCATCAGATCGCCCAAATCCAGAATACTACTGAGGCGCTGGCCAACATCAACCAGGGTAGTAAGCTGCTGGGTACGGTCGGCAACACGGTCTTCCAGCGAGTCGATGGTGCGGCCAAGCTGGTCGGCCATTGAGTTGAAGTTAGCGGCCAACACGCCAACCTCGTCGTTGGTTTCAACGGTCGCCCGTGAAGCGAGATCGCCGCCGGCAACCTGCCGGGCGGTTTCGGTTAACCGCACAATGGGGCTGGCCATCAGGTTAGACATAAAAACGGCGGCGCCCACAACCACGGCGGCAATAATAACCGCCAGCACAATAATATTCTGCTGCTGGGCTTGCAGGGTAGCCAGCGCATTGGCCCGGTTGTGCAAAGATAACATTGTCCAGTTGAGTTCATTAATTACCGGCTCGCCGGTAATTGAGCTGATGGTTGCCTGGCTGATCAGATAGGATTGGCCATCAATCTCAAATTCGCCGTATTGCTGCTGCTGCAAAATATCGGCATCGGCCAGAATATCGGGCGGCGTGGGCACCAGCGAGGCCCCATCCCCGGACAGCATCTGCTCCGAGGGAAACAGCAGCAAGGTGTTGAGGCCCGTGGACGGGTCGTCGGCGGCGGTAACCAAACTCACCAGCGAGGCAATATCAACCTTGCTGCGGAGAACGCCAATCAACTCGGCATCAGCGCCGTAAATGGGAATACCAATAATAATGCCAAAATCTTTGGCGTCCTCATCAGTGGTGGGCTGGCTGATATAAATACTGCCCTGGCCGTTATTGTAGGTTTGCTGCCACCACAGCTCGTCTGTGTCATTGTAATCGGGCACAATGGCCGTTGTCGCCAGCAGCCCGCCATATTTGTCGGTGATCAAAAGCTGGGTGTGTTCGGGGACCTGCTGTTGGAACTCCCGCAAAAAATCAGAGATGCTGCTGTTAAGCCGGGCGCTTAACAACGGCCCCTGGCCATCAGCCACATTTTGTTCCCATTTGCTTTCCATCTCATTGAGTTTGGCTTCAACCGCTGCTGCGCCGCCCCGATAGTTGGCGTTGATCAACACCAATCGATCCAGCAGAATCTGGTTGAGGGTTAGCGATTTTAGCGAGTCTAACTGCCGGGCCAGCAGGCTGCCCACGTTAAGGGCTTGCGCTTCGGCCAGGGTTTTGGTGTTACTGCCCGCATCGTCAACGAGGGCGTTGCCGGTGGTCCACAGTGAAAAACTGGCCACGGCCACCACTGATAACAAACTGACCAGCAAAAATGCCACAATCAACTTAACGCGCAGTGAATAGTAGGCAAACTGCCTGACTACAAAATAAATAAAAACCAGCCCCACGCCAACAGTCACACCGGCCACAACCCATTGAAGCTGCGGAATGTGCAGCCGGTAATCCAGAGGCGCGGTGTCCATTAGCGCGGTCAAAATCACCACCAGCACGCTGCCGATCATGGCCCAGGTAGCCTGTTTTGCGGGTAGGGTCTGGGTGGCCAACATCACGGTAAGCATCACCACGCTCATCCCCAAAATCAGGCCAAAACCGGCAACCAACGCCGAAGAGGCCACAAATACCACAAACATTCCGGCAATAAGCAGCCAGATCCCGGTGTTGGCATGGCTGCGCCGGATAACCAAAATGCTCCCCAAAGCGACAACGCTATACAGCACCAGCAGCCCGGTTACGGCAGCCAGTTGCCATTCTCCGTAATGAAAGGCCACAAGGTAGCCATACACAAGGCTGATAATCACCCCGACGCCAAACAATATTTTGGCTGCCCGCAATGCATTATCGGCCGGAGTTGGTTTTGTGGATTGAAGTTTTGATAATTGTGCCATAAGTTTCTCCAACGCAACCCGGCTATTGGCCGGTTTGACCCCGGTCTGGCGTAAGTTTTACATACGTTCTGGCAACCCCCAACGTGCGCGCCAGCTCGGACAGGCCGGTTTGAATAATCGAGTCCACATCGGGCGCGGCGCGCATTTTATCGGTAATTTCGCGGGTGAGCTGCTCGCGAACGGCGCGCTGCTGGGTGTTTTCAAACAGCCGCAGGTTTTCAACCGTTAAGGCCAATTGTTCGGTTACGGCGGCAATTAACGCCTTTTCGTCCTCCGTCCAGGCGCGCTCGCCGGCCACATCCTGCAAACTAAGCGTGCCAATCGACTGCCCGCGCAGGGCAATTGGCACTTCCAATGCGGTTTGGGCCGGCTCGGAGGGACTGACGCCGGGTTGAGCAACCTCAATTTGCCAGTTCCCCTGGTGTTTATCGGCCAGATACTGCTCCCATTCCCGGCGCACATACTGGCGATAGGCCGCCTGGACTTCGTCCAGCAGGCGTTCCCGTTCGGCTTCGGCCTGTTTGCGCTCGGTGATGTCCTGATTAGCGCCGTAGTAGCGCAGAATCCTGCCGTGTTCGTCGCGGTCGATGTTGATGTTAACCGAGATGTAGCCGACGCCGCCATCGGCGTACAGAATGCGATGCTCCAACGGGCGGCTGTAGTGCCGGTCAGTCGAGTTGAGCGCCCGCTCAATTTCGCTGCCCACAATGGGCAGATCGTCTGGATAGACAAAATGCTGCGCGTAATACGCCGAGGGGAGTTGATAGCCGCCGTGCTGTTCGGCGGTGGTGTGGAAGAGCGCATAGAACTGATCGTTAAAGGTAAACAGGTCATTCTCGACATCGTATTCCCAGTAGGCCAGTTTGGCGATCTTCAGCGCCTCAGACAGGCCGGCTTCGCTGCGGCGCACAGCCTCTTCAGCCTGTTTGCGCTCGGTGATATCCTGGTTAGCGCCGATTGACTTTATTGTGCGGCCCTGCGCATCTTTGACAATTCTAAACCTGACCAAAATGAAACCTTCGCTGCCGTCAGCCCGAATGATGCGATGTTCAAGCTGGGTAGAAAAATCAAGGTCGGTTGTTTCGATGGCTTTCTGGATTTCAGCGCCCACAATGTGGGCATCATCAGGATGCACAAACTTTTGGGCGTACTGCATGGCTGGCATCTGGTAGCCGCCTTCCTGAGCGGCGGTGGTGCGGAGCAGGGCATACAATTGATCGGTAAACGTGAACATCTGAGTTTGAAAATCAAGCTCCCAGTAGCCCAGTTGAGCGATACTTGTTGCTTCGGATAGCCTGACTTCGTTTTCGCGGAGGGCCTCTTCAATACGCTTGCGGTCGGTAATATCTTCTGAAATGCCCAGCAGGTAGCGAGGCTGGCCATCCAACCCCATAATGGGCACTTTTCTGGTGTGCAGGTATCTGACCCCCTGCGAAGCGGTGTGCATGGGTTCTTCCGGGATGTCTACCAGTTCACCGTTTTTAAGCACCTCGCGGTCTTTGGCCACAAAAAATTCGGCCTCTTCCTGCGGGAAATAATCGAAATCGGTTTTGCCAACCACTTCTTTCAGCTTTAAGCCGGTCAGTTCTTCAAAGGCTTTGTTAAAGCGCACAAACGCCAGATTTTCGGCGTCTTTCACAAACAGGCCGCTGGGAATGTTGTCGAGCACCGAATTGAGAAAGTGGGTGGTATCTTCCAATTCTGTGGCGCGTTCCTGAATTTGGGTAACCAGGCGCTGGTTTTCAATGTAACCGCCAACCCGGCTGGCAATACCGCCCAGCATGGCGCTCTCTTCATCCAAAAACGGATGAGGCTCGGCGTAGGCAATGTGAATTCGGCCAACCACCTGGCCGGTTACCCGCAGCCCATTGACAATTTTGGCCGGCATCTCTAACGCGGCCGGGCTGCCATATAACTTGTCATCGTACTCAATGGCGGCGGCGCAAACCTGCGGGTACTGCATTGCCTGGGGAATACGCCGGGCAACCCAGTCCAGAAAATCGGAGATAGGCGGCGAGTCTAAAATCTCGCGGCCAATATCGTTGAGGCAGTCCAGTTCTTTAACCCGTTCCTGCAACAGCCTGCCGGTTTCCTGCTGTTGGGCAAAGGTAGCGGCGGTTTGCAGGGCAATTCCAATCTGGGCCGCCAGCGTGGTTTGAATGGAAACATCTTCGGCGGTGAAGTAATCCACCTGATCAGCTTGCACATCAAGCACGCCCAACATCACATCGCCGACAATGATCGGCACGGCCATTTCGGCGTGAGTGGCCGGCAGCAGCTTGTTGGGCAACCAGCCCGGTTCTTCGCGCACATCATTAACAATCACCCCTTCGCGGGTCCGCGCCGCCTGGGCTACCAGTGATTTTTGGTTATGCAGGGGAATGCTCCAGCCCTGCGCCACCATTTTGGCCCCCACTTCCCCCGCCCCGGCAGCCAGATCGAGTGTATCGCCGGCGTTGTTGAGCAGGTAAATGTGGGCATGGTACAGGCCAAACTGATCTTTGGTGAGATTGGACACCTGCTGCAAAAGCTGACCGGTGTCTAAAATTGATGAAACCGCGGCGCTCACCCGCGCCACCGCCTCAAGCGCTTTGGCCCGTTTGGCCAAAGCCGCCTCGGCCCGGGCGCGGTCGGTTACATCCCGGATAATGTGGACAGTTTCATCCTGATTGGCCACAATAAAACGGCCCTCTTCGTGTCGCAGGCCGTTATTGGTTTCAATATCAAACTCAAAAAATTGAAGCTCGCCGGTTTGGAAAGCCTGTTCCAGATAGTAGAGTCGCTGCTCGGCCAGATCGGGCGGCAAAATTTCCGGGATTTTCTTGCCAACAATCTCGGCCTCAGTTTTATACAGGGTGGCATCGTGCCCCCCGCGCAGGTCCATCACTGTGCCATCACGCCGAACCGAAAAAATAAGATCGGGCATGGCGTTGAGGATCGCCCTGAATTGAGTCTCGCTGCGGCGCAGGTTGGTTTCAGCGTGCTTGCGGTCGGTAATATCATACAGGCCGGCATACAACGATGGCTCACCTTCAAATTCCATCGCCTGCAACGATGCCAGCGCCCAAAACTCCGAACCGTTGGCCCGCTTCAGGTGAAGCTCGTGGTGGTACAAATGGCCATCGCGCCGAACTGCGCCCAAAACAAATTGCCGGTCTTTTGGGTCAACATAAAAATCCGGCGTGCTGCGGCCCAGCAACTCCTCAACAGAAATACCAACCAGGTCGCCAACGGATTTATTGGCAAAAGTAATCAGGCCATCTGACAGCCGGCTGATAAACATGGGGATGGGCACAATTTCCAGAATTTTTCTAAAATCGTGCGCCGGCGGCTCGCCTGTTTTGGCCAGCAACACCGAAGCCGCGGCGGGCTTGCCATTTGTTTTTTGAGTGAGCGCCGTGTACTTGGCTTCAATGGCCTTGAGCCGGGCCACTTCCTGGCGCAATTCAGTTAATTCCTGCAATTCCTGGTCAGTCATGGGCATATCCTGTTACTCGCGGGATAACTCGTTATCATTTTCTGCCGGTCGGGCCGGGCTGGCGGGCGAAACCCGCAAATTGATCTCTGCCCGGGCCAAACCCAAGGCCTGGCTCAACTCCCGGGCGGCCGTTTTGAGCGCCGACTCAATATCGCGGCTGGCCCGGATTTTGTCGGCAATTTGGCGGGACAACTGCTCGCGGGTAGCCTGCTGCTGGGTTGCTTCAAACAGCCGCAGGGTTTCGGCCTTGAGCGAAAGCTGCTGCGCCACGGCCTGCACCAGCGCCTGCTCATCTTCCGTGAGCATTTTATTTTGGGACGACGCCACAGAAAGCTGGCCAATGGGCTGGTTTTGCACCAGCAGTGGCGCAGAAACGCCGCCGTTTGTAGTTGTGCCCTCGTCGGGCAAAACTTCAACCAGGTTGTACCGATACGCCAGTTTCCCTTTATGGCCGGCCAGCGTTTGTGCCCAGCTTTCGCGGGTAAGTCGCTGCACCGCGGTTTCCAGCTTCTGCTGCGCTTCCTGGGCCAAAGCCCATTGTTGAGCGCTGTCAATTGAAATGGCCAACTGCGTGGCCATGGCCTCAAACACGGGCAGGTTTTCCCGGGTAAACGTATTAACCCGATCAGATTGCATATCCAGCACGGCCACAACCCGGCCTTCTATTTTCAGGGGGATGGCCAGCTCGGAGCGGGTGTTGGGCAAATACGGGTTGGGTTTGTGAATAACGCTGGACGAGGTATCAGGCACCACAATCGGCTGCCCTGTAGCGGCCACCTGGCCAACAATCGACCCTACACCGATGGGCAGGTTATGGCGCTGAGCCAGAAGTTCATCGGCGGCAGCGCCGGCAGCGGCCCTGATCAACAAATTCCGGTCAAGGTCATCGACAAAATAGATTTGCACGTAGTACAGATCAAACGTATTGCGGATAAAGGCCGAAATAGCCGGCAGCAACTCATCCAATGATCTGATGGCCGCGGCGCGCTGGCCCACCTCAATAGACAGGGCCAGTTCGTTGGTGCGTGCCTGCACCTGGCTTTCCAGCGAGTCGATCAGGCCACGAAGCTGCCCGGTCATACTGTTGAAGGCCTCGGCCAGCAACCCCGTTTCATCGCGGGTTTCAACCGATGCCTGCAAACTGAGGTTACCGGCGGTAATCCGCTGAACTGTGCCGGTAAGGTTGATAATGGGCTGGGTGAGCTGCCGGGCCAAAATAACGGCAATGATGGTGCCCAACGTAACCACCAGTATGGCCAGCAAAATTGTGGTTCTCACCTGATCTCTAACCGGCGCCAGAAAAACTTCCTGAGGCTGGGCAAAGCCCACCTGCCACGGTTGGGTTTCAAGATTGACCACGGCCACCTGGTTCAGTTCATCACTGTCGGTGGATTCTCTCACGCTGAAGAACGGGTTGGCCTCGGCATTGGCCAGCCCGGCGGCCAACTCCGGCAGGTTGACCGAACTCTGCGCGGTTTCAATATCCGGCACACGCCGGGCGGCAACCAACCCCGCCGCCTGGAGCGGGCTGGAAATTGGCGCGGCCAGTTGGTACAAGCCAGCAGGGTTATTACTGTTGGCCAGCGTCAGCAAGTTTTCATCAAATAAGGTAGCAAAAGACCCCTCGCCGGTGCCGATGGTGCTTTTGACCACCAGACTCTGAAATACTCCGGCTCGATAAACTACGCGCAAAACGCCCACAAATTGTCCGGCCGGATTATTAATCGGCGCGCTAAAGTAAATGACCGGCTCCGCCAGATCGTCAGAGAAAATTATGGGCGAGACGTATGGCTTTCCGGTGGCGCGAGGCACGGTAAAATAATCGTTCTCGGCCTCATTTCTGCCGGTGTGCTGGCCCGATGTATCGGACAGGTTTTTGCCCCGGGCATCCAACAACGCATAACTGTACAGATACTGCGGGTCTTTGCGGCTAAAAGCGTACAGGGTCAGCGTTTGATTTGGCCCGTTTTCCGGGTCTGCCGAGCCAAGTAACCTGACAAATTCCGGCAGCCGGGCTTCGACGCTAACCGCGTTGAGGTTGGTTTGAATAAACGCATCAATGGCGGCTGCCGTTTGAGTTGCCGCCGAAAACAGGCGCTGGTTGGCGTTATCAGTGATGTTCTGCTGGTTCTGCCGGAGCGAAAATAGCGCAACAGCCACCACAGAAATCACGCTCACCAAAATAAAACCGGCAATCAGCTTGGTTCGCAGCGAATAAGTTCTAAATTCCCGGGCAACCACAAGCAGATAAACCAGGATCAACAGCAGGCTCAGCCCCAAAATAATCCAGAAACTCTGATCCGAAGCCGGCAGGCGAAACTCCAGATCAAACTGGTCCAGCATCAGGATGAATGCGCCGGCAACAAGGCTGATGATCACCGGCCGGATGGTTAGTACATTGGGCATAATCTGCCGGGCAACCACCATTGTGGCCATTACTCCCAAAAACGCCAGGCCAAACCCAATATTTGCCACCAGTATGCCGGCCACCAGCATCATTACCAGGGGCACACTCACCACCAGCCAGGCGCCCTGCACCTGTTTATTTTGTTTAATCAAACGAACACCAAACCCGGCCACGCCGGTCATCACCAGCAGCGCCGCGGCAATCGTCGTCACCTGCCATGCCAACGAAAGCCAGGCATAATACGCCGACGTTACCAGGGCAATCAGATAAACCCAAAAATAGCGGAGCGCTCTATTGAAAAACTCAGTCTGGTTTGGCAAAGATCGAAGCTTGTAATCGTTCATGTCTCGTTCTCTTCAGGCTAGCGGCGCCCGTTTCAATCCACCTTAAGCTGCACCGATGTTTCGGCGGCTTGCAGGCTGAGGCCAACCTCTTTAATAGCAATTTGCAGCGCATCTTCCAGCGATTGAGCGGCCTGTATTTTTTCACCGATTTCGTTCACTCGTTTTTCACGAGCCGCCCGAAGCTGGGTTTCATCGAGCAGGCGCAGGTTTTCGGCAGCCAGCGACATCTGCTCGGCAATAGCCTCAACCAGGGCAATCTCTTCTTCGGTCCACTGGCGGTTAGCGGCAACTTCTTGCAGCCCCAACACGCCGATTACTTCATTTCTGATTTTTAAAGGCACAACCAGATTGGATTGAGCCGCAACCGGCGGGGCCGCCTCTGCTGAAACGCCGCCGGCCGGCAGCGCCGTGGTAACAACGGCCGCTTTTTTGTGTTCCAGGGCCTGGTTAACCCCGGCCACCACTCCGGACTCGGCCAGGCTTACGTCTTCTCGCTGCTGTTGGTAGGCATTAATCTTGCGCCGGGCCTGATAGGCTTCCCAGGCCTGCACGGTGTAGCGCTGTTGTGTCCGTTCCACTTCGGCCAGCGCCTCCCGGGTTTCGGCCAGCAGCCGCTGGCGTTCAATGGCCCCACCGAGCTGGTCGGCAACGGCCTGCACCAGCGCAATTTCTCGCGGGGCAAAATTATGAATCTCGGTGGTAGAGTCGGCCCCCAACGCTCCAATCACCTGGCCGCGAACAATCATCGGCACCAACAGCAGGGATTTATAGCCCAGGTCGTCGACCAAATCTCTCACTGAATCAAGCAGCGGATCACGAAGAGCGTCATTAATCACCGTGGGCTGGCTGGTGGCAATCATTTTTTGGCAGGGCGGATTGCCAGCTACCGGAATCCGCTGGCCGGGTTCTGCCGGTTTGCCGTTAACTACCAATGCCACCAGCGTGCCATACGCGCCATTGGCATCAAAAATCAGCACGCCCCCCTGCGGCAGTTGCAGAAAAGCCAGGTATTCGGACAGCACATATTCAAACATTTTTTGCTGATCGGTAATTTGGGCCAGGTTGCTGCTCACGCGGTAGAGAATTTCCGTCTCCTGCAACGAAACCTTGGTTTCCTGCAACAGACGCTGGTTTTCTATAATTGAGGCCAGTGTGGTGGCAATCTGAAGCAGCAGGTTTTCTTCACGCGGGCCGTAACTGTCGGGGTATCTGCTGCCTACGTTGATCACGCCATGCACTTTGGCCCCGGATACCAGCGGCGCGCTCATCATCGAAACCAGCCCATCGTGGTAAAATTGACGCGCATCCGGGTAGGGGCTGTCTTTGCTGCCAAAAAAGCTCATCGCCTGATGGGTTTTGACCACTTGCCCGGCGGCGCTCCCCGCCAACGGCACATAGACGCCGGTCGGTTTCAGCCCTTCTACGTCACTTAAATCAAATGTTTCAAACTGGCTGCCATCCGGGGTCAGCAGCGCCATTGTGGCTTTGCCGCCGCCGACAATCGGCAGAGTTTTTTCGGCAACCACTTTGAACACGTCGGTCATATCCCCGGCCTGGCTCATGGCCATAGCCATCTGGCTGAGCATGCTCAACCGGCGGGCCTGCTGTTCGGTGTCGGCGAGCGCCGCCTGGGTATCCTGGTACAGACTGGCGTTCTGCAGCGCAACCGCTACCTGAGAAGCGAGCGTGGTTTGAATGTGAATATCTTCGTCGGTGAACCGGTTAACCACGTTTGATTGCACGTCGAGGACGCCCAGCACGGTATCGCCGGCCAGTAGCGGCACGGCCAATTCCGAGCGGGTATCCGGTAAAAGCGGGTTGGGCAAAAACGCCACCGACTGCCGGACATCGTTGGCGGTAACCCCCTGTTTACTGCGGGCCGCCTCGGCCACAATTGAATCGGGGTGAGAGAGGGGAATTTGCCAGCCTTGCCGCACCATTTGCCGCCCAACCTCACCGGCGCCAGCCACCAGAGTGAGCATATCGCCGGCGTTGTTGAGCAGATAAATGTGGGCGTGATACAAACCAAACTGGCTTTTGGTCAGGTTGACCATTGTTTGCAGCAGTTCATTCACATCGTGGACGGTAGCCACAGCGGTGCCCACCTGCGACACCGTTTCAAGCTCTACCGCGCGTTTGTGGGTCTGTTCCAGCAGCCGCGCCCGTTCCAGCGCCTCGGCCACCTGCTCGGCAATGGCGTTAAGGAACGATTCGTCTTCCGGGGCCAGCGGCCGGTCCGCCGAGTCCACCACACCGAGCGTGCCAATCACTTCGCCGTATACCTCTACCGCCCGCTTTACAGCATGGCCATTTTCAGAAATAGCGCTATCCGGGCTGGCGGCGGCCAACGGCTGCACATCACCGTGAGCAAAAACGTACCCATGCACATCCTCTGATTGGGTTACCTGATAAGATTGCCAGCCTTCGCGGCTCATCAGCCGCTGCAAGGCCGCCAAATCCCGCAGGCGGGCTTCAAGTTCGGCGGATGTGTGTTTTTGTTCGGAGATGTCCGTAACGGCGTTGGCCACATACAATGGACTGCCCTGCTCATTGCGGATCAGAAAAACGTTCTGGATCGATGGGATGGTTTGCCCGGTTGCCGCTTGCAGGGCAAGCTCGCCGGACCACTGCCCCTGTTCCAGCACCGTTGGCAAAATTTCATCGTTGAGAAGTTGCTGGTCTTGCGGGCGATAATAGGCAGACATGTGTTTGCCAACCGCGCCGCTCAGGCTGCGTTCGCCGAGCATGCGCAGCAGCGCCGGGTTCATGTACACCGTTTGGCCATTAAGCGTGGCCATGCCTAACCCCTGCCCGGCGGATTCGGCAAACTGGCGAAAGATGTTGGCATCCTGGTAAAGCCGCACGTTTTCAATGGCCGCCGCAATCTGCCGCGACAACCCTTCCAGAATTTGCTGGTCGTCGGCGGTAAAGCGGCCAATTTCCCGGCTCTGTACATCGAGCACGCCCAGCACCTGCCGCGACTCGCTCAATACCACCTGCACTCCCAGTCGCCGGGCCTCGGCCCGGGCCGCGCCAACCAGCCGCGCAAAGTAGGGGTTACTCAAGTTGAGCATGCTCAGCCCGATAGTAATATCGCTCAGGTCGAGTCCGGCAAAAACGTCGCCGGCCAGATAGGTTGCGCTGAGCTGCTGGCTGCGCGCCAAAACCTCATCGATATTGGCCGGATTGACCGGCAGATATTCAATGTTGAGGACCGGCTCATAGGGCAGGCCTTTAATAGCAGCAACAATGGTTCTAACTGCCAGCAGGCCAATTTCTTCGGCGGGTTGGGTAACGCTGGCCTGGTACGCGCCGCCGGCCTTGATGGCAGAAATAGCATCGGGGACGGCGTCAATACCGCCCACAAAGAATTTATCGGCCTGATTCCGGCCGGCAGCAAGCACAGCCTGATACGCGCCCAGAGCGCTGCCATCGTTAAAGCCCAAAATCATATTCAAATCTGGATACTGCTTTAACCAGGCCTGCGCCACACTCCGGCCCCGAATGGGATCGCCGGCGGTTTCTTCGATAACCACAAAATTGCTGCCAAAAATATCCCTGACGCCGTCCAAAATGGCCTGCTCCCGCTCCAAAACCCGGGGCGACACCTGAGAGTAAGTGAGCAGCCCAATTTTGAGCGGCTGGCCCGGACGAATATGCCCGGCAGCCCACTCGCCAGCCTGAAGCCCCAAAATATAGCCCATTTCCCGGTCTCGGGTGGGAATGGCGGCCGTTTGGTTTTGAGCGCCCAGGTCATTGCCAATGGCAAGCACATGCCGGCCCTGCCGGCGGGCGTTTCGCGAAAGCTCGGCGACAGTTTCGGGGTCAAAGGAATGGACAATGTAGCCATCAAAGCCAGCATCAATAAATGTTTGCAGCGCCCGGTGTTGGGTTTCGGCGTTTTCGTTGCCGGATAAAATGGGCACCACCAACTCTGATTTTGTATCCGGCAGCAGTGGATGGGGCTGGTAAAGGGGGTCGGCCAAAATATTGGGGCGCAAAATAGTAGCGCTGGCGCCGGCAGCCAGGCCCAACAACCCGTGCCCCAATTCAACCTGATAGCCGGCAGCGGCCAATTGATCGCCAATGTCGCCATAGCCGGCGGCCAAAATCAGGCTCTGGTTTTCCGGGTTAAAACGCAGCAATTGGGAGTAATAAACTTCAAATTGCTCGTTAATGTGGGTAATCACCTGCTGATAAAAATCATCAAGGTTAGAAACATTGACCGCGTCTTGCGAAACCAGAGTAGACAACCGAATTTGCTGCTCCCGCAGGTCAAGCGACTCCTGAATCCGCTGCTGCAATTTTTTGCGGCGGGTAATATCCCGGGCCAGCCAGACAACCCGGTCGCTGGCCTGGTTTTGGCCTCTCAGCGGCAGCACCCGGCCTTCGTACCACACCTCCGGGCGCAAAGAATACTCCAACACCTGCGGCAACTGCGTTTCCAGGGCGCGGCGGATAACCTCTAAAAACTGCCCGGCCAACTCCGGCGCGATCACGTCGCGGATGTTTTTGCCTTTGAGCTGCCCGGTCGCTTCGGCGTAACGAGTGTTGGTTTCTGAAACAAGCACCTCAAGATACCGGCCTTCGGCATCGTAAATAAAGGCCAGGTCTGGCAGCGCGTTGACAAAGGCTCGCAGGCGGCTTTCGCTTTCACGCAGATCGTTTTCTGCCATTTTGTACTGCGACACATCGTGCAGGACAAGCTGAAAGTAGGTTTGGTTCTCCAGTAAAACCGCATCCAGCGTGGCGGCGGCCTCAACCTGCTGGTTATCAGACCGGCGGCACGCCAGCTCAAATTTTTGGGGCTGCCCCAGGGCAGCGGCTTTAAATTTTGATACCAGCAACTGCGCCGAATCGCTACCGTTAGGTTGGGTATTGGGCAAGAAATCCAGCAGCATTTTGCCCACCAACTCCGCCGGCGAGCAGCCCAGCAGCAGCGCCATCCCCGGAGTTACCTGGGAAAACCGGCTGGCCGTTAACACGGCCATCGCGGTATTTGATTTTTCAAACAGGTAGCGGCAAAGGTCTTGGGTCATCCTACTCATCCTTTTGGTGGCCGTTATCTTTTTGGCTGAGCTGCACAAAAGCCGGGCGGCCGAGCGCCCGCCCCACTTCCTGGGCAGCCACACGCAGCACCGAGTTCACATCGGCGGAGCTTCTGATTTTGGCCGAAGCCTGGCGCAGCAGTTGCTCACGGCGGGCGGCCTTTTCAATGGCTTCGTAGCGCCGGGCGCTTTCAAAGGCCACCGCGGTTTGATTAACCAGACTCTGCAACAGCCTGAGCTGGTATTCCTGATGCTTTTCGCCCGGGTTTTCTTTAAAGCCAACTTCGATTAACCCCACGTTATTGCCACGGAGCGCAATCGGCATAAATACGCGCATGCCCCAGTTGGCCATTTGCTCGCTCTCAAAAACGGCAGCATCAAACCGGGGATCCCAACCGGAAATAATCTCTGTTTTGCCGGTGCGAATAATATCGGCCATGATGTCGCTGCTGGTGAGAGGGTGATTGGCGCGCTGCAGGTGATCGTCGGATACGTTTAAGCCGGCCACCGCTTTTACCCGCTGCTCCACGTCATCAACCAGTGAGAAGATAACAAAGTCAAACCCCAGCAACCGGGTACAGGTTGACAAAAACGTATCGACGACTTCCTGCACGTGCTGCACGCCAGCCAGCGCCTGGGTAAGCTGCTGCAAAATCTGGGTTTCGCGCAGCCGCGCTTCGGCCTCGTACTGGGCCTGGGTGGCGTTTTCATACAGGCGAGCATTTCTGATGGCCACCGCAACCTGGTTAGTCAGCGTGGTGTACACCTGCAAATCATCATTAACAAAGTGCGCTTCGGCCTCGGATTGAACGTGTAACACGCCAAACAGCGTGTTCCCGGCGGCAATGGGAATGGCCATTTCTGAGCCGGTATGGGGTAACAGCGAATTTGGCCGGTAATCCGGCTGGGCTTTGATCTGGTAAATAATCTGCCCCTGCTGCGACCGCGCCGCCTGGGCAATGGGTGATTTTTCATCGAGATAGGATATTTGCACGCCAGCCTCCACCATTTGCCGGCCAATTTCTCCCGAGCCGGCGGCCAGCACCAGGCTGTTGCCCGGTTCATCCACCAAAAAAATGTTAACGTGGTAAAGATCAAAGCTGTCGCGGGTTAAATTGACCACCGTATTCAGAAGTTGGTTTACATCCAGAATAGTAGAGGCAGCCGCACCTACTTTGGAAACGATCTCCATTTCGGTAATTCGCCGGGCCAGCGCCAGTTCAGCCTGCCGTTGAGCCGTGATTTCTTCTTTTACCGCCAGAAAATGGGTAATTTCGCCGCGCTCGTTTTTGATGGGTGAAATCAGCGCTTTTTCCCAGTACAGTTCGCCATTTTTCTTTTTGTTATGAAACTCACCCCGCCATTCCTGCCCGGTTGAGATGATGTGCCACATCCGTTTGTATTCTTCGCCCGACGTTTCACCGGATTTGAGCAGCCGGGTGTGCTGGCCAATAGCCTCTTGCAGAGAATATCCCGTGGTTTCTTCAAAACGGGGGTTGGCGTATTCAATATAGCCGTTGGTATCGGTAATGACCACCGTGTTGGCGCTTTGCTCCACCGCCATCGACAGCCGGTGCAACTGTTCTTCTATCTCTTTACGGTGGGTAATATCAAGATTAAGGCCAATGTAGTGTATCACCTGCCCCTGCAGGTTGCGCTGCGCCGATACGTGGGTGCTGATCCAGCGAGTCTGGCCATCATCATCGATGATACGGTAATCGTAACTGAAATGGTCAATATGGTTTTCCATATTGGATAGAGCCGCCTGCTCCACCAGTTCGTGATCGAGAGGATGAATAACTGACTTGTACAAAAAGCCGGCGGCGCGGAGTTTTTTGGGGTTCAGGTTAAACTGGACAACGTTATCTGATACATATTCAACCGGCCAACCGGGAGCCGCCTGCCACCTGAAAAGCACCACCCGGCTGTTCTGGAGAAATGAACTGACCATCGACAACTGCTCGTTCAGAGTGCCGCTGCTGCGCTCCAACAGGTGCAGGTATTCCTGGCCCTGTGGCCCCCATTCGGAAATCGGTTTGATTTCCCAGGTACAGTGGCTGTGGCCCATGCCGACGCAGGTGGTTTCGATGGCCAATAACTTTTGGTCAAAAAACCGGCTGGCGTAGCCGGACGCGTAGCCGGCGAGCGTGGCGCATACGGGCCGGTCGCTGGGGCCAAACAGGCGCAGGTGTTCTTCGGCTTCAAAAGAATGTTGCCAGATACCCTGCATGTAAAATGCGCCGGTATCGCGGTTAAATTCCAGTTGCTGAGTTTCAACTTTAACCACCCCGGCCAGCGAATGAAGGGTTGGGCCGGCAGACAGCCAATCTTCATCGGAAGCCCAGGTGTAGTTTTGGCGCAGAATTTCGGCGTCTTGATAGCCGTGGGTGTAGCCAAAACGCAGCAGCACCCCGGTTACCGCCTCAGGCCCCATTATCGATAAAAGTTGTTTGCGCAGCGCACCAACCGCAGCGGCATCAAACAGAACCGCCCGCCGCTGGTTAAAATAGAGTTTACCTTCGCTGCTCTGGCGCCGGAGCAGGGCGTAAAAATCCAGATCGCTGGCCCTGAGTTTTTGGCCGGACGCTAATTCTGATGAAAAATCAAACGGTGAGTAGTTTAAATCTGTCATAATTGCCTATCCCCGTGTCCATTGGTGGCAGCGGAACTGTGCGCTGCTGCGCCGGGTTCTGGTGCGGCTGTCTCAACAGCCGCCGGGTGGGGTAACAGCTCTTCGACGCTACCAAGCTGAACAAAAGTACGGGCCGGGTCCAACACCCGGGAAATTTCCTCGACGCCCGTTTTTAGCAGAGTCTCCATATCCGGGGCGCGGCGCAGCCTGTCGCTGATGTGGCCAATAAGCTGCTCGCGGCTGGCCCGTTCCTGGGTTTCGTTGAGCAGCCGAATGGTTTCTGCCGCCTGAACCAACTGG
This sequence comes from uncultured Caldilineaceae bacterium, assembly GCA_964407935.1. Lineage (GTDB taxonomy): Bacteria > Chloroflexota > Anaerolineae > 4572-78 > J111 > J095. The sequence goes on along the minus strand of CAYOXS010000009.1, from coordinate 16,760 downwards.
TCAACTACAGCGGTGATCAGCGCTAATTCTCCTTCTGACCACTGCCGGCTGCCGTCAACATCATGCAGTTGCAGATTGCCAATGTTCACCCCGCGCAGCCTGAGCGGCGCTACCAGCGTACGATACGGCGCAGCGTGGCCGGTTGGGTCCGGTTCCAGATCGGTTACTGTGGGTTCTGCCAGTTGCCGGGATTGGCGGCGCGCCTGCTCAATGGCCAGTTCTGTGAGCGCCGTTGACTCGCCCAGGCTAAACTGCACCCGGCCCACGTTTTTGCGGGCAAATTTACGTCGATCCCAGGTTTGTTGCAGATACCGGTCCTGAATGGCGCGCGCATCAACCAGGGCCGACTCGACCTGGGTGAACAATTGAGCATTGTTAATCGCCACCGCCACCAGGCTGGCCAAAAATCTCAGCACCGATGCATCGCTGCTGTCTAACCCGCCAATTTTGTCATGCTGAACATCCAATACGCCCACAACTTCGCCCTCAATCCAAATGGGAATGGCCATTTCAGAGTTAGTGTGAGGCAGCAACGGGTTGGGCAACCAATCTGCAGACTGGCGAACGTTATCTACCCGCACCACATCACCGGTTCTGGCAGCGCGCGCAACCAGGCTGGTGGGCGCATTTAAGGCAATTTTATGGCCGCTCTTTTTCAATGCGGCACCGGCCTCACCGGCGCCGGCCTTAACTACCAGATGATGCCCGGCATCATCCAACAGATAAACATGGGTGTGATAGTAGTTGAATTTCTCTTTAACCTGATCAACCAGTTCTTGCAGAAGTTGTTCAACATTTAAAATGGAGGTCAGGCGTTCACCCAGGGTAACAATGGTTTCCAGGCGCTGGGTTCGCAAAGTCACTTGCTCTTCCAGGCCTTCCAGAGTTTCACGCAATTGCCTGGTCATGCTATTAAACGATTGGGCCAGTTGACCGACTTCATCGTGAGTGCTCACAATGGCCTGGGCCTGCAAATTGCCCTGCTCAATCTGCTGCGCTGTTTCGGTGAGGTTGGCCAGCGGGCCGGCGATACTGCGGGTGACCAGCAGCGAGATACCCACCATCAACAAGCTCACCACACTGCCAACAACAACAACCTGCAGCGAGACATTTGATACGACCTCAGTTTGATTAGCCGCCGTTTGCTGTAATTGGGTTGAAATTTGTTGGGTTAGTGTTTTATGCAAGCTATTGGCCTTATCTGCCCGCCCGTACAGCGCGATAATTTGCTCATTTAACTGCCGTGAAGACCGGCGATTAGGGTCTTCACCCAACAATTGTAACGCGGCAGTATTTAAGGCCCGGGTTTCAGTTTGCAGTTGTTCAAAAACGGGTCGATTTTCAGAGCTGACGTACTCACCAATAAGCCCCAGCGAGGTGTTCATTGTTTCCAGGTCTGATTGGACGGCTTCTTGAAACTGACCCCCGCCAATCACAAACAGGCGTTCCAGGTTAGCATCAAGCGATGACAATGCCAGCGCATACTCTTGCAAAGCCTCCAGTTGGACGCTCCCGGATGGGATTTGGCGCGACGAAGCGCGCACCAGACTCAATTGGTAATAAGTGGCTACAATCATGCCCACAACCAACCCAATAACCAGGATAAACCCCAATAACATTTTTCGCTGAATGGTAGCGGTTAAAAATTGACCCAACTTCATGGCGATACTCGCTTTTGCGTATATACTTCCGCATTTTTTAACAGGGATGGCGAAAATGCAATGTCCAAAGTTTCGGCAATATCCAGGTTGATGATCAATTTGCCCAGTTTGTTTTCAACAATGGGAAGTTCTGAAACAGGCGTGCCATCAAGAATTTCCAGAGCAGCTTGAGCCGCCCAGCGCCCCTGTTCGTCTCCGCTTTTACCCAAAACCAGCAGCGCGTAAGGCGCCATCCAGTTATTAATGGAGCCGGTTGGCACTTTGGTGTTGGTATTAAAAAATTCGGCGGCTTCAACCTGATTCCAATCGGCCGCGCCGGCATTATTACTCACAATCACAATATCTACTTCGCTTTGAAGCTTTAAAAACCCCTCTTTAAAGTCCGCCCAGGATTTAGCCCAGTAAGTTTTCATCTGGCCGTCAAAAAAACGTTCATTGTAAATTCCGGCTATTTTCTGCTCGGTTTCGGCATCAATGGCAATAAACCCCACCCTGTCACCCTGAGAATATTGTTTAAGGTGATTTACCAACTGGATCGGCAGTTCAACCTCTACCATGCCGGTCACGTTGCTGGCCGGATAACCGTAAATAGACGCATCCCAATTGACGCCGGCAAAAACCACCGGAATACCTTGATCCTTTAGATAGGGAACAACAACAAATATTTGAGCGTTATCATCCGTGGCAATCACCACATCGGGTTTAAAGGTGTCAATTTCCCTTTTAGCGGCCAGCCCCGCCGCCTCGCCAAATTCCTGATCGGGATTCCGTTTGGTATCCAGATGGACAATCTTTAATTCTGCGCCGGTGCCTTTCAACGCATCTTCAATGCCAAGCTGAATAGCATCGGCCCATTCATAGCCCTGATGGTAGGAGTCAACCCAGAGAATTTTCTTGCCAGAAAAATTCGGCGCGGCCGAGGTCGCTCTGGCTGCGGTGGGTTCGGTCGGAGCGGCCAGCGAGGAATCACACGCAGACAGGATTCCAACCAGCAGCAGCAGGAGTATGCCCGGTATTATTTTGGTTGCGACAAAATTCGATTTTTCATTCATTGTGGCTCTCCGAACCCCATGTTTTAACCAGGCGATACTTAATGCCTGCCATTGATCTGCGGCTTGTTCGAGTTGTCCTGGTCAACCCCTAATTCTAAAACAGTGTGGCGCACCCCCAGGCGGTGGCCCAATTCTCGGGCGGCGATTTCCAGCAAACTATCCAGATTGGGCGCGGCGCGTAATTTGTCGGTAATTTCACGAATTTCTTGTTCACGGCTGGCCCGTTCGCGGGTTTCGTTGAACAATCGCAGGTTTTCGGCAGCCTGGGCCACCTGGTCTAATACGGCTTGAACCAGCGCCAGGTCATCTTCTGTCCACGGTTGCTCATTTTGCCCCAACCGATGTAACTGAAACGAGCCGATTGTTTTGTTGGCCAGCGTTACCGGAGCCAAAATGGTGTGAGCATTGCTATGGTTGATCATTTGTACCGGTTCACGCTGCTCAAACGCCAGTTGGCTGAATTCAAGCATCTCGGGTTCGGTCAGCGATTCGCCGGTTGAGCCGGCGCTGACAAGCCTGTAGGCGCGGCGCTGGGTCTCCTCAAAACTCTGCCAGGATTGCGCCAGATAGCGTTCTTCAACGGCGCGCGCCCGGGCCAGAGATTCCTCTACGCCGGCAAACAAACGGGCATTTCTAATGGCTACGGCAATCTGGTTAGCCAGCACCCGCAACAAATAAGCGTCGGTATCACCCAGACTGCCAATTTTATCCTGCTGCACATCCAGCACGCCTACCGTTTGTCCTTCCAAAACAATTGGCACAGCCATTTCAGAATAGGTATCTGGCAGCAACGGGTTGGGCAGCCAGTCTGAAGCCTGGCGCACATTTTCCACACTGACAATTTGGCCGGTTCGCGCTGCCCGGGCTACCAGGCTGGTGGGCGCGTTAATGGCAATAGCGTGCCCCTGGGCCTTCATAGCAGCGCCAGCTTCGCCGACACCAGCTCGCATCACCAACAATTTCTGCTGGGTATCGACCAAATAAATATGAACGTGATAATAATCAAAAGTATCCTTTACCTGATTCACCAATTCTTCAAGGAGTTGGTTAACATTCAGGATGGCATTGAGCCGTTCACTGAGTGCGGCCACAGTTTCAAGCCCGCGGGTACGCTCGGTTACGCGTTCTTCCAGGAAGGTTTTTATGGCCTGGAGTTCCTGGTTGCTTTGGGTTAAATTCCTTTCGTTTTTGTGGGCCCGGGCCAGAGCGTTGCTAAGCCCGGCAGTAGTCAAAGCCAGCACCACCGCAGATACGGCAAAAACTACAGTGGTTTCCGCCGCCAAACTGTAGGGGCCGCTATCTGCGGGGGTAACCAGGCCGATGGTTTCACCCATAGCCAGCCCCCAGCCCACAACAATAGTAAACCCGGCCATCACCAGGCTGGTTTTCCAGCCCAGCAGCAAACCGGCCACCAGCACAACAATAATTTGACCAAAAAATGAGGTGTCCTGAATTCCGTTTTCGTTCCAGGCATTGTAACTGAGCACCGCCCAACTGCTCAGGATTAAAACCAGGCTGGCCGAGCTAACGTAGCCGCGGTGAAGCAGAACCAACCCAACCAGGGCGGTAACAACAAGTGAAGCCGTTACTCCGTGAAATTGGCCGATGGTAAGGTATTGCACCACAGCCAAACCTGTAACCGCCAGTACCACTGTCCAGAGAATAACATTTAATAACCGCGCAACACGGTTTTTTTCTTCGTTTTCAAAAACAGGCGGGATAAAAATGTTAACCATCGTTTCTCTCCCCTGGCGCGGCATGGGGGGCAATACCGGCTGCCGGTTGCACAGAGAACTGCCCCAGTTCCAGCCGGGCATGCGTTGCCGATAATCTCTGGGCCAGTTCTTCCGTTGCAATCTGAAGTAACTGGTCCAGGTTAGGCGCCACGCGCAGCTTGTCGGTAATTTCCCGGATAGTCTGTTCTCTACCGGCGCGAGCGCGGGTTTCTTCAAACAAGCGCAGGTTATCGGCGGTTTGGGCAAACTGGTCAACAATGGTGGCCAACATCGACAAATCATCGTTGGTCCACTGCTGTTTATTTTGGCCTGCGCCGAGTTGAAGCTGGCCGATAATTTGATCTCGCAAGTTGATGGGCGCGGCCAGGATTTGCTGCGGCGTTTTGTCACCATTGGTTAATACAATTGTTGGCCCATCTGCCACATCAATTTTTGAAATTGCGGCTGCATCCGCCTCTTCCGCCGCGGTGGAATACAGATAACTACCGCCCAGAGCCTCAAGTTTGCTGCGCTCCCATGCCTGCTCGGTGTAGCGCTCCTGAGCCTGATACGCCTCTTGCAGGGCGCTTTCCACCTGCTCAAACACGCGCGCGTTTCTGATGGCCACCGCCACCTGGCTGGCCAGCGACCGCAGCAGGTTGGCGTCGGCGTCATCCAAACCGGCCACAGTATCCTGCTGCACATCCAGCACGCCTTCTACCTGCCCATCAATAATAATTGGCACCGCCATCTCAGATTGGGTATCGGGCAGGAGTGGGTTAGGCAGCCAGTCGCTCATATAACGCACATTATCGGCGCGCACCAATTGATGATTCCGCGCCGCGCGGGCCACCAGGCTGTGAGCATTAATTGAGATGGAGTGAGCCTTGGCTTTCATTTCTGCGCCGGCCTGGCCGGTACCGGCTGCCACTACCAACCGGTTGCGCTGTTCATTCATCAGGTAAATGTGGGCATGATAATATTTAAAGTGACTCTGAATCAGGTTAACCGTTTCTTGCAGCAACTCCGATACATCTAAAATGGCGTTCAACCGTTCACTGAGGGTAGCGACAACCTCCAGCCGCTGGGTTCTTTGGGCCACTCGCTGCTCCAGCGACTCATACGAGTCGCGCAGCCAATCGGTGGTCAGAGCAAAGGCGCGAGATAAATCACCGATTTCGTCCTGCTGCTGCAATGGCGTAATCGGCCTGAAATCGCGGCGCGCCACTCGCTCGGTTTGCTGGATAAGGCTGTGTACCGGGCGGGTAATACTCCGAATGGCCAGCCAGCCGGAGAGAAACGCTGTAATCAGCGCAATAACGCCGGTGATAGCCCAATACACCAAAGATACCCGCTGCGCCTGGGCAACCTGGCCAGCCAGTTGGTCAATTTCGGTTTGGGTGTTGTTATTCAGTTTGCCAAGCTCGGTATCAAATCTGCGCTGAAACGAGGCCATTTCAGCGTAGCGCAACGCCTGGGCCTTTGGCCAGTGCCCGGCTTTAACCAACTCGGTAATATCTGCGGTGAGTTTGATCAGGTTGTTGCCCAGCCAATTCATTTCGCGGACAATTTGCTCGTTGGCGGCCATAGCCTGGGGGCTAAGCCCGGGGGGCTGATGATTGAGCCTGTCTAATTGGCGGGCAAATTCATTAATCTGATCCTGCAACTGGCTTTCAATTAAACCGGACTGGCGGGTTAAAAACATGGTGTCTACCGTGGAGGCGACTTCAGTCCACACAAATTGCAGTTCGGCCAGTTGGCTTACCTGCCTTACCCCGGTGCTTGTGGCCGTTACAGCGGTGCTAATTTGCAGGGTATACCAAACACCTACCCCAATGGCCAAGAACACCATAAACACCATAATCAAAAAACTCAGGATCAGGCGTTTTGATATTGATAGATTTATCTTCATCATCACCTCCGCTCCCAAAACCCGGTTAGCGGATTATTTTTATCAGAGTCCGACAGAACCGGGAGGGCGACACCAAGAACGAAATTTGTGGTTGGGGGAGCTACCCCCCAGGCCCCCCGGCCTGCGGCGCTATTTTCAAGGGAGTGATAAGCCAGGTTTGGGAGATTGCGACTGAAGCTCCCAGCTACCCTTTTCACAGGCGGTATTGGCCCACATTATTAATTTTCAAATTCCGCCATTTGATCGGTTTGCGAATTCCCGTTTGCCACCCGATTTTTTTCGGCGGAGTTGGTCCCCAGATCAACCAGGGCGTAAGCCGCGGAAAATCGCTGGCCAATTTCTGTGGCCGTAATTTTTACTAATTGTTCCATGCTGGTGGCCGCCCGCATTTTTTCTGTAATCTCCCGGATGGTTTGTTCCCGGTGGGCGCGACGCTGCACTTGTTCAAACAGGTGAATACGCTCGATGGCCGGGGCCATCTGGTCGGCAATTTGCCATAATATGGCCAGGTCTTCTTCGGTGTAAGCGCCGGGTTGCGCATTAACCAGATACAGCGCCCCAACTACTTCCGGCCCCATTTGCAGGGGAATGACCAACCGTCCGGCCATTTGCCGCTCTGCCAATGGGTCATCTTCAACAAAGCGTTTGGTTTCGCGCAGATCGTTTTCTATCCAGGCTTCGTTATGGCTAATTACCCAACCCGCGCAATTATTATCCAGCGGCAGCCGGACTCCCTGTAAGGCAAACAACTCCGGCGGGCTATCGACACCGACCGTATAAAGCGTTAACTCGGTATCTTGAGGGGTGTATTCGGCCAGGCACAGAATATCGGTTGGCAGCAGTTCCTGCAGTTGATCGGCCACAAAAGGCAAACTCGCGGCCAAACGGGTGTCGGCATTGATGGCGGCGGCGATATTTTTGGTGACCATCGACTCCTGGGCGCGCTGTTTGGCCTCGGCCAAAAGTTGTTCGTGTTCGGTAATATCACGCACATAGCCTAACAGGCCCCACACCTCACCCTGTTCATCTTTCAGCGGCACTTTCACCGAACTCAGATAGACGGGGTTGCCATCAACTACGGAGGGTTCACGATCAACAATTCTGGTTTGCCCCCCGGCCATCACTTCATCGTCATCAACCCAAAAGCCGCGGATACCTTTGGCCGGGTCGCCTTTAACAATTTCCTCCGGTAACCCAACTTCCAGAGCGGTCTTCCCAATCGCCTCTTCGGGCTTCATCTTTAACGAGGCGGCGTAACTGCTGTTGACCAACTGGTAACGATGCTCGCGGTCTGTGACAAGAATCCAGTCCGGGGTGGCGTCGATGACGTTCCGCAGGAGTTGTTGCGATTGCTGGACATCGCCCAGAGCTGCCTGAATTTGCTCGTACAAGCGGGCGTTGCGCAAAGCCACAGCCACCTGCGCGGCCAGCGCCAGTTGAACCCGTTTATCGTCTTCGGTAAAATGGTCAACCTCATTGGCCTGCACATCCAGCACGCCCAAAAGGTTATCGCCGGCAATGATTGGCACAGCCATTTCTGAGCGGGTTTCCGGGAGCAGCGGGTTAGGAAAGTAGCCGGCGTTTTCCAGCACGTTGTTCACCACCACCGCTTCTCTGGAACGCGCGGCCCGGGCCACCAGCGACAGCTCTTTGTTCAGCGGGATTTGCCAGCCCTGCCTGAGCATTTGCCGGCCAATTTCACCGGCCCCGGCGGCCAGTTCCAGAATTTTAGTTTCGGGGTTGAGCAGATAAATGTGGGCGTGGTACAGGCCAAACCGCTCTTTGGTCAGGTCGGCCACCTCCTGAATCAATTTTCTGGTATCCAAAATGGTAGAGGCAGCCACACTCACCTGGACCACGGTTTCCAGTTCTGCCGCCCGTTTGGCCAAAGAGGCGTCCACCTGCTTGCGGTCGGTCACATCGCGGTGCATAGCCAAAAAACCAATAATCGAGCCGGTTTCATCAACAATGGGGTTGTTGCTGCCCTCAATGTTAACCAGCCGGCCGTCTTTGGTTTTATTGATAAGTTCGCCGGCAACCACCTGTTTGTTGAGCAAAGCGGCCCAAAATTCGGCGTATCTTTCCTGCGGAATCAGCCCGGATTTCAGAATTCGCGGGGTTTTGCCCAGAGCTTCGGCCTGCGTAAAACCGTATACTTTTTCAAAGGCCGTGTTGATGTAGATAATTTTGCCGTCAACATCGGTCAAAAAGATGGCGTCTGTTGAGTTATCAATCCCCAACTTAAATTTGGTCAAATCCTGCCGGGTCTGCCGGAGTTCGGTGATGTCGCGGTTCAGGCCCACCAGCCCGGCGACGTTGCCCTCGGTATCCTTGAACAACACTTTGGTAGAAGACACCCAGCGGGTCGTATCGGTTTCGTGGTCGTAAATGGGTTGTTCGTGGCCAACAAATGACTGGCCGGATTTAAATAGCGCCTGCTCTTCAGCGTAGTACTGCTCAGCCAATTCCGGCGGCGAAAAATCAAAGTCGGTTTTGCCGATAATTTCCTGAGGGATTGATGCGCCCAAATGGCGCTGCACAGCGTGGTTGGCCAGTAAAAACCGGCTGTTGGCATCTTTAATGTAGATGTGGTCGGGCAGGTTATCAATTAGCAGTTGCAGCAGGGAGTGATCCCCAACAACCTCCGAGGCAGAACTGATGTTCAGCGGCGGCAAAACAAATGGCGCAGCCGGCTGTTTTTCTAACACAGCCGCCCTCAGTTCAAACAGGGTTTGCCACAAAAACTTGCCGGCTTCTAAATTCGTAACAATCGGGGAGAGCGTTTGCCCCAAACATTCTACTTCGGTGAGAGGGTGGGTGGGCGCAGAGGTGCTGGCCCAGCGCTGCGCCGGGTCGGCAAATAGCTTCAACAGCGGTTCAGAGGTTTGCTGCTGGCAGGCTTCGGCGGCGGCTTTGAGGAGTTTCCGCCCCAGCGCCGTTCGGGTTGTTTGGGGGATTGCTGCAAACTCGGCGCGGCTTTCGGCCAGCAGCCGGGCAAATGTTGCCGCCAAATTTACCGTATTGAGCGTGATAAAATTGGCAAACTCTTTGAGCGCTACCATGCAACTTACTCCTTAGGATTGGAAAAGAACTGAAGTGCCAGATTCCGTCACCGGTTTAAGAAAACTCCTCAAGGATGTTCGAAGCCAAAACTGGGTTCAGAACCACTTCACCCTGAGCAACCTGGCGGATAGCGCTGGCTATCTCTGGATAGCTCAGCGGGTCATTTTTTCTAACAAAGCCGCTGGCCCCGGCCTTGACCGCCTCAATGGCGTAGCGATCATTGGGGGTTTCTGATATGCCCAATATTTTGATATGCTCGTTTTGGGCGACAATCAGCTTGATAGCCCGGATACTGTCAAGCACCGGCAAATGCAAATCGATGACGGCCAGATCGGGCAGGCTTTCGCGGCAGGCGTCCACCGCCCCCTGCCCGTCCCGGGCCGTGTAAACCACGGAAATCCCGTCTTGCTGCTCCAAAAACAGAGCAAGCTGTTGTAAAAACTGGGGATTGTTATCTGCAATGAGTACCCGGATGGTTTTGGTCATGCGTCAATTTGTTACGATTAACAGGCGATCCCGCCAACTCGGCAGCAGGTAACCGCCTGATGAGCCTATTGCCACGTAACAAATTATAAACGACCAGCCCGCCGATAAACAGGGGCAAAGGTACAGGCCAAAGAGTCCTATCTGACCCCCCAAGGTACCGGCAAATTTGCCCAAAAGTACCTTAAATTTTACGAGCTACCCACCAGTCCATCTTTCATGGCCCGAATGGCCGCTTCGGTGCGGTTGTTTACCTGCAATTTCTGGAAGATGATCGACAGGTAATTTTTGATGGTCCGTTCCGAGAGGTTGAGTTCGGCGGCAATATCTTTGTTGCTGGCGCCGTTGGCCACCAGGGTGAGGATGGTGCGTTCCTGGTCGGTGAGGGTTTGAACTTTGGGCGATTTGTCTTCTTTTTCCGCGGCCAGCCGCCGAAACTCCGACAGCAGCCGCGCGGTCATTTCTGGCTCAATCACGGCCTGCCCCTGGCTGACCGCCCGAATCACTTGCAGCAGTTTTTTTGAGCGCGTATCTTTGAGCAGGTAGGCTTTGGCCCCGGCCTTGAGCGCCTCAAACACGTATTCATCCTGCGGGTACATGGTTAAAATCACAATGCTCACCGCGTCGTTATCGCGCAGAATCATGCGGGTGGCTTCAACCCCATCGATGACCGGCATGTTGATGTCCATCAACACCACCGCCGGCTGAAGCTGCGGCGTCAGTTTTACGGCTTCCAGCCCGTCTTCGGCTTCGCCGACAATTTCAATATCATCCTGATCGGTCAGCAGCGAGCGCAGCCCCTCACGAAACAGGGCGTGGTCGTCGGCTAACAGTACTTTGATTTTGTCCATTTCCGGCGTTTAAAATCCTTCCTGCTTAAAAGTTAAAGGCAGTTGAGCCACAATGCGGGTGCCGGCGGCGGGCCGGCTTTCAATGCTCAGTCGCCCATCGACGCTTTCGGCCCGTTCCCGCATTGAGACCAGCCCCAGCCCGTGGCCGCGAACGTCGGACTGCAATTCCGCGGCGTCAAAGCCCTGGCCGTCGTCTTCAATGCGCAGCACAATCCACTGGTCGTCTTTAACCGAAACATCTACCGTAACCTGCCGGCAATTGGCGTGCTGCCGCGCGTTAGACAACGCCTCCTGCACAATGCGGTACAGGCTGCTTTCCACTTCGGTGGGCACGTTGGCGGCCTGGCCCCGCACCTGGCAAGAAACCTGCAAATTCCAGCGGCGGCCAAATTCCAGCACAAAATTTTCCAGCACCTCAAACAGGGATTTGCCCTCAAACTCAATGGGGCGCAAATCAAAAATGTTGCGGCGCAGTTCATCGATGTTCTGCTGCAACAGCGAGCCGATCATCTCCAGTTGCTGCTCCAGTTTGCTGTCCTCGTCAACCAGGTTGAGGCAGCGGTCTACCTGAATGAGCAAATAGGCCAGGTTTTGGGCCACGCCATCGTGCATATCCCGGGCCAGCCGCGTCCGCTCGTCAACAATGGCCATATCTTTGGTTTTGCGCAGCAGGCGGGCGTACTCAATGGCGCTGGCCACCTGAAACGCCACCGACTCCAGCGTTTCAAGGTCATCGTGGTCAAACATGCCGCTCAACTGGCCAATTACCATAATTACGCCGATGGTTTTGCCGGCGGTGTTGAGCGGGGCCAGCATCAGTGCGTTTTGCGCCTGCGCGCTCGCCGGCGAGGCCGAATCATAAATCCGGCCCAGATCAACGTTTTTCAGAATTTCCGGCCGGGCCGACTGCACCACCTGTCCCACCGCCGAGGCAAAAACCAGCGGGTACGTTTCGTTATTAAAACGATTCTGGCCGGCCGGACCATCGCTGTTGGAAATTACGCGTACCGCTAACCGCCCCCCGGAAATGAGAGCCGTAGCCACCTGCACCGGTTCGGCGTCGGCGGCGGTAAAAATCCGGCCAATTTCCCGGCCCACCACCGTGAGCAGATCATCCAAACTCACGCTCTGGCTGATCACCTGGCTGATTTGTTTGATGGCCTGCAGGCGCTGGGTGCGGGCCAGCACGGTTTTTTCCAGCATTTCCGAGTAGGCATCGATACCGTGATACAGGCGGGCGTTTTCCAGCACGGTGGCGGTTTGGGTGGCCACGCTGCTCAACGTCCACAGGTCGTGATCGTTAAACCGGTGGGCAAGCTGGCTGTCAATGTTAATGACCGCCTCAATCCGGTTGCCCACAAACAGGGGCAAAATCAAGGCCGACTGCACGGCCATGCCGGCCAGCGCCTGGGTTGGCTCCAAAATTTCACTCACCAACAGCGGCTGTTCGCTTTGGACAGCCCGGCCAATCAACCCGGCGTTCAACGGGCAGCGAAAGTCGTTGGGGGCCAACGGTTCGGCGGCAAGCTGCGGGCGAGCGAAATAGGCGCGCAGCAGCAGCGCATCGCGGCGAGGGGCCATTTCAAAAATAGCGGCCCGGTCGTAGCCCAGCCGGTTAACAATGGCCTGGGCCAGCGTGTTGTACAGTTGGCCGGTATCGAGCGTGGTGGTGATTTTTTGGTTGACTTCGTTGATGAGTTTGAGCCGGGTGGCCTGATTTTCCCATTCCTGAAAAAGCTGGGCGTTTTCAACGGTGATGGCAATTTGAAAAGCCAGGGTAAACACAAAGCGAGCGTCGGCATCGGTAAAGGCGTTGGCCTCATTTTTATCCAGCGTGAGCACGCCCACCACCCGGTCTTTAAAAATAAGCGGCACTCCCAGCCACGAACGCACCTGGCCCAACTCCGGCCGCGGCTCCCAGTAATCGCTGCGGGTAACATCGTTGATGATGAGCGGCAGTTTGTTGATGACCACTCGCCAGGCCGAGTTGCGCTGGCTTTTGGGGTACACGTTCAACCCGCGCTGAAAATCCAAAAACCCGCGCGAGGCGGCGGCTTCCAGAATATTTCCTTTGAGCAAAAACAGGGTGGCGCTATCAAAATCAACGGTTTTCTGGATTTGCTGCAAAATCTCGTCGGTTAAATTTTCCAAATCCAGGCTGGTGCCAATCAGCGCGCTGATGGCATTGAGCGAGGCCAGCCGCTGGTTGGCCTGGTTGAGTGCCAAAATCTGGCGCTCAAACTGTTCCAGCGTTTTTTCAGAGAGCAACGGCTCTGAAATTTCCGGCGGCGCGGGCGGCGGCGGCAGCAACGAACGCACTTTTTGGCGCAACTCCGGCGCCCCCCCGGAACGGGGCAGATAACCGTCTGCGCCGGCCACCACCGTCTGCGAGTCGCCAAGAATGAGCAGGGGAGTTTGCGGCATAAACATTTTCAGCCGCAGGGTCAGTTCGGCCACGTCAATATCGGCCAGGCCGGCATCCAGCAGCACCAGATCGGGCTGAATCATGGCGCAGTATTGAATAGCCGCCGGCCCGTCGGACACGGTGACCAGGTTGTAGGTTTGGCCCAGCGCCGCCTGCAAAGATTGCTGCGCCGCCGGGTCGGGGTCAATGTAAAGGATGGTCGTCATAATATTTCAACCCGGATGAACACCCTTTCAATGATACTCTGTTCCACGGCTTCGGACAAGCGGACTATGACCCGCCGCCGGCCGACAGGCATCGCAACGCCGCCGCCAGCCGCCGAATTCCTTCTTCTATATCTTCCGGGGTTTGCGTTGCAAAATTAAGGCGCAGATAACCTTCGCCCTCCTGCGGGTTTAAAAAGAAGCGGCTGCCGGGCGTAAATTCCACACCCTCTGTGGCGGCCAAAGGCAGTAATTCCAAAGCCGACAAATTTTGAGGCAATTGCAGCCAGATAAACAATCCGCCCTGCGGCGGGTTAAAGCGGACATCAGCCGGCAAATGGCGTTTGATGGCCGTAACCATCGCATCGCGCCGTTTGCGATAGATACGGCAGGAACGGCGCAAATGAAGCTGGTAGCGCCCAACGGTAACGTATTCGTGCATTACCCGCTGGATCAGCGTTGAGGTGGTTAAATCGTTAATCCGTTTGAAACTGACCAATCGGTTAAAAATTGGGCCATCGGCCACCAAAAAACCGACGCGCAAACCGGGCATGAGCATTTTAGAAAATGTCCCCACATAAATCACGCTCCCTTTCTGGTCCAGAGCCTTGATCGCCGGTTGGGCGCGCCCTTCAAAACGCAAGTCGCCCACAAAGTCATCTTCTAAAATGGGGATATTGTACCGGTTTGCCAGCACCGCCAGATCGCGCCGGCGCGGCCCGCTCAAACACACCCCGGTTGGGTTGTGAAAATTGGGAACGGTATAAATGAGCTTGGGGTGATACTGTTGCAGCAACGGCTCCAGCATGTCAACCCGCAGCCCGTTTTCATCCATTGGCACGCCAACCACTTTCAGATTGAAGGTTTGGAACAGCTCCAGCGCAAAGTTGTAGCCGGGTTTTTCCACCAAAATCACGTCGCCCGGTTTGAGCAGAAGCTGGCAAACCAGTGCAATGGCCTGTTGAGAGCCGGACGTGATCAGGGTGTTATCGGGCTGGGCCTGAATACCCTGGCTGGCCAACACGTGAGAAATCGTTTCCCGCAGGGGCCGGTAACCGCCGTCAAACTCGCCATATCCCAGCGCGGCCACGCCATCGCGCTGGATTACCGTTCGCACCGCTTTGTAAAAATCTTTCACCGGAAACCAGCGCGGATCGGCCACGCCGGTAAAGGCGATGGGGTTGGGGTGTCCGGCCGGCCGCGGTGAATGGGCGGCGGGAATTGGCGCAGATGCGTCGGCCAGCGCATTCTGCTGCCACAACGGCCAGGGCGCGCTGGCGTTATTTTCCACCGGCGCTGCCGCAGCGATGGGCGCCAGCACAAAAGTGCCGCTGCCTTCGCGGCTGTAAATCAGCCCGTCACTCTCCAGTTCAGCGTAGGCGTTGGCCACCGTAATTCGGCTAACCCCCAAACTATCCGCTAACTGGCGGGTAGCGGGCAAACGGGTTTCCGGCAAAAGATTACCGGCGACGATATTTTGCCGCAGGTAACTTTCAATCTGCTGGTACAGCGGGACGGCGCTTTCAAAATCCAGGGGAATCCGCATGGCCACCTCCTTGCCGTACAATTATACCAAAATCCGCACATCTCACAATACCAAAACTAAAATATTGCAAATTGGTCTTATAAAAACTTGTACCAAGTGGATATAGTAATAATACCAATTTTCATATACAATGCATCTGGTTCAATCAACTGAACCGCTTGAAAACCACTCAAAACAAAGGATGACGGACCGAATCTGCGATACCGCACCGAAAATAAAAATTGGGTAGGGGCGCTTCGCGAAGCGCCCCTACATTCGCAGATTCGCAGATTCGCAGATTCACTGTATTTTCAGAGGAGTTCAATATTATGAAAAGATTGTTAGGACGTAGTGGGATTGAAGTATCTGCGGTGGGCATGGGCTGCTGGGCCATCGGTGGGTTGTGGAAATATGTTGGCAACCAGGCAGGCTGGGGTGTTGTACACGACGCCGAATCGATCCGGGCCATCCACAGGGCCATCGATCTGGGCTGCAACTTTTTTGATACGGCCCTCAACTACGGCTGCGGCCACAGCGAGCGAATTTTGGGGCAGGCCGTCAAAGATCGCCGCGAGCAGGTGGTGATTGCCACCAAATTTGGCCACAAGGTTGATTTTGTTAACAAAGAGGTGGGGTTTTACGGCGACGCCGAAGAAGAGAGCGATGTGGCCAGCCACATGCGCACCGATCTGGAAACCAGCCTGAGCCATCTGGCCACGGATTATATTGACCTGTACCAGTTGCACACCTGGGGGTTGGCTGTTGACCGCGCTTTGGAAGTGCGCGATGTGCTGGAAACGTTTGTGACCGAGGGTAAAATTCGCACCTACGGCTGGAGCACCGACCGCACCGACGCCATCCGGTCGTTTGCCACGTTGCCCAATTGCAGCGCGGTGCAGCAGGCGTTGAACATTTTTGATGGCAATCTGGAACTGCTGGCCCTGTGTGAAGCATTAAACCTGGCCAGCATTAACCGCAGCCCGCTGGGGATGGGCGTTTTAACCGGCAAATTCAGCCCCAACTCAACCTTTGGCGAAGACGATGTGCGCAAATATGTAAACTGGTTCGCCGGCTTTGATCAGGGCAAGCCCAGCCGGGCCTGGCTCGAGGCGCTTGAGTCTGTCCGCGAAGTGCTCACCAGCAATGGGCGCACGCTGGCTCAGGGCGCGCTGGCCTGGCTGTGGGGGCGCAGCCCGGTAACCATCCCCATCCCCGGATTCAAAACAATGGCCCAGGTTGAAGAAAACTGCACGGCCATGCAGTTTGGCCCGCTCACCGCCGCCCAAATGCGGGAAATCGAGGCGATCATAGGCCAGCGGGAGAGCAGTTAACACCCAACAAAAGTAGGGTCACGAAATTACTACCTTTGCGTTTTTTAATCAGGACCCAGATTTTCTTAAAAATTTTTACTTCATCTGTGTTTTCTGTGTAAATCTGTGTCCTATTTTGAGCGAAGTTTCAAAAGTGCAACATAGTGAAAATTTGGCATAGTTCATTTGCCGGATAAATACCTTGGCCAAATGAACCTCGCCCGAAATATCAATGTAATTTGGAGATTTTGACAGACAATGACGGCTAAATGTATTTGCCCAACCGACACGCTTGGTACGGATCAAATTTACGGACAAATAAACGCCAATCAAAAAGGGGAAACCACTGTTTGGAATGGGTTGAAATGGCTGGCCGAAACCATCGGCGCTTATGCCGTTGAAGTTTATCGCTACAGGAACAACCCGGACCCGGTTTTCTCAAACGGCGGCACGCGCGTGCTGATCAGACCGGATCGGATTGATTTGGTGTAGCTGGGGGTATCGTTTTTTGGCTCTTTTGGAATTCAGGGGGTTGACAGGCGGTAGGCCAACAGATAGGG
>CAYOXS010000008.1:35181-42986 GCA_964407935.1 uncultured Caldilineaceae bacterium | reverse complement strand
AAGCGGCCACACCGTTGGCGCTGGTCAGCACCAGCCAGTCAAATGGTTTGAGGCCGGGTTGATCGGCGGCCTCTCGCTGGGCGGCGGCCCAGCAGCCCATCTGCCGGATGGCCTCATCCAGCGCCGAGGTATCGGCCACCGGTCTGATTTCAATGGTGGGAAAGGCCACCGGCTCCGCGCCCAAATCGCGCAGCTCGGCCATAAAATCGGCAGTTTGATGGATGGGCCGGGTCACCAGCACCCGTTTGCCCAGCAGCGGGTAATTTTCCGGCTCAAACCAGCTCAATTCGGCAGACAGCCGGGCCACCTGCCCCAGCACCACAAGGGCCGGCTCGGTGATGGCGTGGGCCTGCACCGCTTCTTCTAACTGCGCCAGCGTGGTTAGCACCTGTTTTTGCTGCGGCAGCGTGCCGTTTTCAACCACCAGCGCCGGCGTTTCGGCGGGGCGGCCGGCAGCGAGCAAGCGCCGCACAATTTCCGGCAGGTTTTCCAGCGGCATCAAAATGACCACGGTTTCCAATTGGGCCAGCGCCGGCCAGTTGGGTTCCACCGGAATTTTATCGGGCAAAAAGCCGGTGACTACCGCAAAACTGGCCGAAACATCCCAGTGAGTGACCGGCACACCGGCGTAGGCGGGCGCAGCGATGGCGCTGGTGACGCCCGGCACCACGGCCACCCGCAGGCCGGCCTGTCGGGCCGCGGCAATTTCCTGCGCGGCGCGGCCAAACACAAACGGATCGCCGGACCAAAGGCGCACCACGGTTTTGTGACGCCGGCCCAGCGCCAGCAGCTCCTGCTCAATTTGAGCCTGGGCCATTTTGGTACCGGCCCGCCGGCTGCCGGTATCGATGATTTCGGCTTCGGGGCGGGCGTGGCGCAACAGTCGAGCCTGGTCCAGCACATCGCCTACAAGGGCATCGGCTTCCTGCACCAGCGCCAGCGCTTTAACGGTAATCAGGCCGGGGTCACCGGGGCCGGCGCCAATCCAGTAGATTGTCGCTGCGTTGGTCATGGGTTAGCTCAAAAGGGCTTGCGCGCCCTGCGAAATGGCCTCGTTGGCCAGTTGATAGCCAATTTCCAGCGCGGCAGAAACCGGGCCGCTGCCGGACACACGAATAACCCGCCGGCCGTCCGGGCTGGCCACCACGCCGCGCAGGCTGAGCTGGCCCGCCGCAACGGTTGCCAGCGCGCCCACCGGAATGGAGCAACCGCCGCCCAGCCCGGCCAGAAATGCGCGTTCGGCAGTAACGGCGGCGCGGGTTGACGCGTGCTCCAGCGGCGCAAAATAGGAGCCGGTGTCGGGGTCGTTGGCGCGGCCCTGCACGCCCAGCGCCCCCTGACCGGGCGCGGGCAGCATCACCTGAGCGGGGATGGGGTGGATGTGAGTCAGATCGGCGTGGCCCAGCCGGGTTAACCCGGCCTGCGCCAGTAAAATGGCATCGTAGCCCTGCGCCGGGTCATCGAGCTTACGCAGCCGGGTATCAACGTTGCCGCGAATATCCTTGATTTTTAAATCCGGGCGCAGCGCGAGCAACTGCGCCGCCCGGCGCAGGCTGCTGGTGCCAACCACCGCGCCCGGCGGCAACTCTTCAACGCGGCCGGCGCTACGGCAAACCAGCAGATCGCTGGTGGGGGCGCGCTCCGGCACAGCCACAACGGCGAGGCCGGGGCTGTCTTCCACCGGCAAATCTTTGAGGCTGTGAACGGCCAGATCAATGCGTCGCTCGCGGAGCGCCTCTTCTAGCTCCAAAGTAAACAACCCTTTGCCGCCAATCTGGGGCAGCGGGTCGGTACGGTTCAGGTCGCCGCGGGTATCAATCAGTTCGATGTCAACCTGCAAGCCGGGCCAGGCCGCCAGCAGTTGCCGGCGGACCAGATTCGATTGGGTTTGGGCCAGTTGTGAGCGGCGCGAGCCGATAATCAATTTGGACATAAAGCTAATTGTGGCGTGTTGCGCGCCGCGTGTCAATTAACTGAGCATGCGGCGCACAACACGGATTGAGTTGATAGGTAGTGGATTAACTCTATTTCAGCAGATCAACAACAACGGCTTTTTCTTCGCGGAGTTCGGCCAGGGTGGCATCGAACTTGGCTTTGGCCCAGTCAGACATCGGCAGCCCCTGCACAATGCTGTAACTGCCCTGGCCATCGGCGCGGATAGGCACGGAGAAGAACAGCCCTTTGTCGATGCCGTAGCTGCCATCGGACACCATCGCGCTGGAGAACCAATCGTTGGCCGGGGTGGGGACGATCATATTTTTTACGTGACCGAGCGCCGCATTGGCCGCCGAAGCCGCCGAAGACGCGCCGCGAGCTTCAATGACTGCCGCGCCGCGTTTTTGAACGGTGCTGATGAATTCGCCTTTGAGCCAGTCGTGGTCGCCAATTACCTCGTAAACGGGTTTACCGTTGATTTTGGCGTTTTCCGCGTCCGGGTACTGGCTGGCGCTGTGGTTGCCCCAAATGGTTACATTGGTCACCTGGCCCATAGTGACGCCGGCTTTTTTGGCCAGTTGCGCCTGCGCCCGGTTGTGATCGAGCTGGGTCATGGCGGCAAAGCGGTCGGCGGGCACGTCGGAGTTGTTGGCGGCGATGAGGCAGTTGGTGTTGGCCGGGTTGCCCACTACCAGAATGCGCACATCGCTGGCAGCTTTATTGAGGGCGCGGCCCTGGCCCACAAAAATGGGGCCGTTTTCGCGGATCAAATCGCTGCGTTCCATGCCTTTGCCGCGCGGTTTGGAACCGACCAGCAGCGCCCAGTTAACGCCGTCAAAAGCCACATTGGCGTCGTCGGTGGTGACCACGTTGTCCAGCAGCGGAAAAGCGCAATCGTCCAGTTCCATCACCACGCCATCAAGCGCTTTGAGCACCGGCGTAATTTCCAGCAGGCTCAGCGCCACGCGGGTATCGGGGCCAAAAATTTCACCGGAGGCCAGCCGGAAGAGCATGGCATAGCCAATTTGCCCGGCGGCTCCGGTAACAGCAACTTTTACTACTTTACTCATAATATTTTATCTCCTTAAAATCAAAGTTGGTTGGCATGAGTCAGTGCTGTGTATGTTACCCCGAAGCGGAAATTTTTAAAAATAAGGCCGGGGGATTTGAAATTAATTGTTGCCCTGTCTGCCAATTTAAGGCATAATCTAACTCCACCTCAGTTACTCCAACAAACGAAAGGATTTGAAACAATGAGCAAAATTCGCTGGGGAATTTTGAGTACGGCCAAAATTGGCACCGACAAAGTGATTCCCGCCATGCAAAAGGGGCAATTTTCAACCGTAACGGCGATTGCCTCGCGCAATCTTGACCGGGCCAAAGCCGAGGCCCAACGGCTGGGCATTGCCAAAGCCTGCGGCTCGTATGAGGAGCTGCTGGCCGATCCCGACATCGACGCGGTGTACAACCCGCTGCCCAACCACCTGCACGTGCCGTGGTCCATCAAAGCGATAGAAGCCGGCAAGCACGTGCTGTGTGAAAAACCCATCGCCCTGACCGCCGCAGAAGGGCAGGAGTTAGTTGACGCGGCCAAAAGTCATCCCAACTTAAAGGTGATGGAAGCCTTTATGTACCGCCACCACCCGCAGTGGCAAACTGCCAAAAAAATTGTGGCCGAGGGCGGCGTGGGCGAACTCCGCACAATTAACACGTTATTCTCGTACTTCAACCCGGACCCAACCAACATTCGCAACATGGCCGATATTGGCGGCGGCGGGCTGATGGATATTGGCTGCTACGCCATTTCGCTGGCGCGCTTTATTTTTGGGGCCGAACCGCAGCGCGTTTTTGGCATTGTTGAGTTTGACCCCAACTTCAACACCGACCGGCTGGCCTCGGCCATTCTGGATTTTGGGCGCGGCACCTCTACCTTCACCTGCTCCACCCAGGTTGCGCCCTACCAGCGCGTGCATATTGTAGGCACCGCCGGCCGGGTAGAAATTGAAATTCCGTTCAACGCACCCAACAATCGTCCCTGCAAAATCTGGCACCAGCAGGGCGACGACATTAAAGAAATTCAGTTTGAAGTGGTGGACCAGTACACCATTCAGGGCGATCTCTTTTCGCAGGCCATCCTCAACGATACGCCGGTGCCCACCCCCATTGAAGATGCGGTAGCCAATATGAAAGTTATCGAGCGGGTGTTTACCAGCGCCAAAAAAGAAACCTGGGCCTAACCTGTCTTTGGGAGAAATCTTTATGGAACAAGTCATCTGGCGCGTTGACGTTAACCGACACACCGTAACCACCGAGCCGGTACCAGCCGGCTGGCACCGGCTCGGCGGGCGGGGGCTGATCCCGCGCATTTTGCTCGATGAAATGCCGGCCACGTGCGACCCACTGGGGCCGTTGAGCAAGCTGCTTTTTACGCCGGGGCTGCTGGTGGGCCACATGCTCTCCAGTTGCGACCGGCTGTCGGTGGGCGGCAAAAGTCCGCTGACCGGCGGCATCAAAGAGGCCAATGCCGGCGGCACCACCGCCCTCAAAATGGTGCATCTGGGCATCAAAGCGATGATTGTGCAGGGCGCGCCAGCCGGCGACGACTGGTGGGTGCTCCACCTCAGCCAGAACGGTGGTCGCTTTGACCCCGCCGGCGATCTGGTTGGGCTGGGCGTGTATGAAGCCGCGCCGCGCCTGCTGGCCCGCTACGGCGATAAAGTAGCCATCGCCATGATTGGCCCGGCCGGCGAGATGCAGCTTTCGGCGGCGGGCATCCAGAATCTGGACAAAGACAAAGAGCCGTCGCGGATTGCCGCTCGCGGCGGGCTGGGCGCGGTGATGGGCAGCAAGCGGCTCAAAGCGATTGTGGTTGACCCGGCTGGTGTTTCTGCGCCGGAGTTGTTCGACAAAGCGCTCTATCTCGACGCCAAAAAACGGTACACCAAAGCGCTGCTGGCCCATCCCCAAACCACCAGCTACGCCGAGTACGGCACCGCCGCTATTGCCATGATGTGCGATGGCTTTGGCGCGCTGCCCACCCGTAACTTTTCGGCGGGCCATTTTGAGGCCGTGGAGCAAATCAGCGGCGAAACCATGCGTGATACCATTCTGGCCCGCGGCGGCGAGGGCGACCCCACCCACGCCTGCATGCCCGGCTGCGTCATTCGCTGTTCTAACTGCTACGCCGGGAGTGACGGCAAAAAGATCAGCTCGCCGCTGGAGTACGAAACCATCGGGCTGGTGGGTTCAAATTTGGGCATTGACAACCTGGATGACGTGGCCCGCATCAACCGCGAAATCAACGATCTGGGCATGGACACCATCGAAGTTGGCGCGGCGCTGGGCGTGGCCGCCGAAGCCGGGTTGATGCAGTTTGGCGACGGCGCGGGCGCGCTGCGGCTGGTGGCAGAAATCCGGCAGGGCACGCCGCTGGGCCGCATCCTGGGCCACGGCGCGGGGATGGTGGGCAAAGTGTTTGGCGTGCGGCGCGTGCCGGTGGTTAAAAACCAGGCCATTTCCGCCTACGACCCGCGCGCCATCAAAGGCACGGGCGTTACTTACGCTACCTCGCCGCAGGGCGCCGACCACACCGCCGGGCTGACCATTCGGGCCAAGGTTGATCACCTCGACCCCGCCGGCCAGGCGGCGCTGTCCAAAACGGCGCAGCTCAACATGGCCGGCTACGATACCCTGGGGGCCTGCATTTTTGGCGGCTTTGGTTTTGCCACCGCGCCGGGCGCTATCCGTGATTTGCTGCGCGGCCAGTACGGCTGGGACGCGGGCGAGAACCCGCTGCAGGACTTGGGCCGGGAAACGCTGGCGCTGGAGCGAGAATTCAACCGGGCGGCCGGTTTTACCGCCGCCGATGATCGCCTGCCGGAGTGGATGACTCAGGAACCGCTGCCGCCAACGCAGGCTGTTTTCGATGTGCCGGCGGAAGATTTGGACGGGGTGTTTGCTTGAATGTAACGGTGCGGCTGCACGCCAACCTGCGCCGGCAAACCGCGCAGGGCATGGTTGACCGGCTGGCCGTGGAGCTGCCGGAGCAGGCTACCGCCGCCGACCTGCTGGCGGCGCTGCAACTGGATGCCCGCCCTGAGGCGGTGGTGCTGCTGGTGAACCGCCGCTACGCCGAACTGGCCCAAACGCTCCACCCCACCGACGACATCCGGCTGTTTCCGCCTATCTCCGGTGGAAACTAAAACAGCCGTGACTCAGGCCAGGGCGCTTTCTTCGCCGGAGTCCCGCACAAAAATACACGAGGCGTCGGTGGCGGTAACCAGCCGCTGCATAAATTCCAGATCGATTTGCTGCTGAAGCCCAAAAATATTCAGATCGGCCAGCGGCAACTGCGGCAGCCATTCCGCCAGTGTGCCCACTTTAACAATGGCCCGGGTTTCGCGCGGCATCCGGCCGTAATTCATCAAATCGGCCAGAAAACGCTGGCCATTGGCCTGCTCCGCCGGATCGGACACAATGGTAATCAGGTTGATTTGGCCCTGCCAGTTGCGATTGAGCTGGTAGGCCAGCAGCAGCGCCAGATCGAGATTGCTCAGCCGCAGCCCCACCTCCCAGGCCGGGCTTTGGTCCCGAATCCAGACGTTAATCACCTGCTCGTGCCCCAGCGACGACTCCGGGTGTTTGGCGTACAAAATCGCGCCGATTCTGTCTTCGGCGGCCTGATCCAGAATAAACTGCAACGTTTCCTGGTTGGTATCGGGCCTGACGCTCATAAACAGGATATTGGGCCGGAAAAAGGCCATGTGCAGCACGTCAAGCCCGGTTTGCACGCCCTGGGCGTAATCCTTTACCGGCAGCAGCGCCACCCGTGAAAAAATGCCGTCGCGGGCAAACACCTGCTCAAACAGTTCCAGCCGCCGAACCGCCTGTTTGTGCCCCTCTTCGTACAGCCCCAAAATATGCACCGAACCGCGTGGATAGGTGAGCGCCTTTAAAAACCGGTAGCTGCCGCGCACCGTATGCGCCGACTGCACCGGCACCAGCAGCGATGGCCGCCAGGCCCGTTCCTGCGAGGTGGGCATGCTCAGCACGCGCTTGGCCGCCCACTCGGCCACGGTTACAAACAGGCCGCTGCGCACATCGCTCCACGGGGCCAGCAGTTGCCGCCGCGAGAGATAGGTGTACAGCAGCAAAATCACCACCACCGCCGCCAGGCTAAACAGCGGCGCAATTAAAAACATCGACCCCAAACAGCCAACCAGCCCCACCAATGAGATCAGCCGGGGGATTCGGAACAGCGGCCGAAAACTGATCAGCCCGACGGTTTGTTCCATCAGCACCACCCCGTTCAGACCGGCGTAAACAATCAAAAAGAACATCGTCATCAGCGGCGCGATGGCGTTTAACCCGCCGCCGGTCAGCCCAAAAATGATGGTGCCAATCCCGATCAGCCCGGTCAGGTACATGGCCGGGCGCGGCTCACCGGCGGGCGTTTCACGCGCAAACACCTTGCCGCGCGGCAAAATATCGTGTTCGGCGATGGCTTGCAGCACCCGCGGCGCGCTCACCAGCGAATTGAGCGCCGCCGAAAACGTGGCTGCCAAAATTCCGGCCGTCACCGCCCAGCCAAACGCAGATTTATCAACCATGATGGTCACATTGTTGACCAACTCAGCCGGCGTGGCCACCCGCGACACCCAATAAGCCAGCCCCAGATAAACCACCATTGTCAGGCCGATGGCAATCATTATCCCTTTGGGGATGCTCTGGCGCGGGTCTTTGAGCGTGCCCGACATATTGACTCCGGTTAAAATACCGGTGACCGCCGGAAAGAAGACGGCAAACACCCCCCAAAAACCGGCTTCCGGGTAATCGCCCCACATCTGCGGGGTTTGGGTCAAACCGCCAAA
>CAYOXS010000008.1:24699-35081 GCA_964407935.1 uncultured Caldilineaceae bacterium | reverse complement strand
ACGCTGCCGCCCACTTCCAGCCCCAACGACTGCGAAATGATCGAAAACGCGCCGCCGGCCCGCACCCGGATATTGGTAGCCACCGATGAGATTGACAGGCCGGTGCAGATGGTGATCAAATTGGCCAGCAAAATAATCAAAAAACCGCCGGCCAGGCCGGCATTGCCCACCACCCAGCCGGTGCGCAAATACATCACCGCGCCCATAATGGTGAGCAGGGTGGGCATAAACACCCCGTCGAACGTGCCAAATTTGCGAACGCTGGCATCATCCGGCGGAGAAATAGAAAAAAGACCGCTGATTTTTTCGGTAATTTGAGACATTATGTTTGCCAGTGGGTGAAACTTGTTAGGCGGGAGAGCGCGCGGCAAACCTGCCACGCGCTCTCGATTTTAACACAGGTTACAGCAAATTCTGGATGGCGTTGATGTAGTTGTGGGGCAGGTGATCGTCAACCCATTCGGTGAGGCGCTGCAAAAAACCTTCCATCGGTTTGGATTGCCCAAGCTGGACCAGTTGGCCAACATGCACGTACCCAACCGGCGGGATAGTCGGTATCATATCTTTATCGTTGACAAACCGAAAGGTATTGGGCACTTCTTTATCGTAGGCGGCGGCAAAGGCCGGGTTGCCCACCTTGGGCGAACCGAACGTGTAGCAGCTTACCGCTTTACCGGGCACATTTTGCCGGATATCGAGCGCGGCCAGCGTGGCCAGCGCCCCGCCCAGGCTGTGCCCCACCGTGATAATATGGCTGAGTTTAACCTCGCGGGCAGCTTTTAGCACCGCGTCGCGCACCGAGGTGTAGGCTTCGGTGAAGCCGTAGTGTACCTGAATATTGGGATCATTGCCCGGCGCATAGGGATACGGAGCCAGCACAAATTTGAGATCGGTCACCCAGTCGGCAGCGCCGGTCTCTTCTGAGCCGCGAAAGCCAATGACAAAATATTTGCCAAAGGCCTCGCCAAAAACGCCCTGCGTGTCGGTGCCCTTGTTCTCAAAGTGGGCGGTAATACAAAAGTTGCTGTCGCTGCAACTATTGGTGTACGTTGAGCGAGCCGCCATTGCGTAGAGTATTGCTTCTTGTTTGATCATGTGTTTCCCCTTTCTACCCCATTTAATTGTTTATTTGAATGGCCGGCTGTCCCGGAAACTGCATAAAGGCCTGGCCCTTTTCCGGGATAATCCAGCCCAAAATCACGTCGCTGGCGCTGGCATCAAACTCGCGGCCGGCGTTCATGCCGCCATTAACCGGCGTATGCCAGACAGTCCGGTAGTGTGCGGGATCGAGTTCCAGCCGGGTTTCAGTGTCGCCGTTCAACACAAATTCCTGTCCGCCGCCAAAATTACCGCCGGTGATGGTTAGCAGCGCGAACTCGTTTTCAGTGCTGCGGTTTTGCACCACAAACAACGCTTTGCCGACCGGCGCAACCAGCCCGTCGGGCCGAGGCGCCGGGGTGGCCGTAGGTGTAGCCGGGGTGGCGGCGGCAACCTGCCCCTCAACCAGTTCATCGTACATTTCAGTTTGGGTAACGCCGTCTTCCGGCACTACCCACATCACCATCACCTTGCCAGACACGGCGGTAAAATCAGCGCCGCGAGTAAAGCCGTTGGGCGCGCTCCACAAGGCCCGGTAGAAATCCGGTTCCAGCGCAATTTCAACCCGGCCGCCGGCCGGCGGGTTGATCTGCTTGCCGCCGGCCACCGATTTGCCGCCGGAGAGCGTCAACGTGGCCGGCAGGTTGGTGAGGCTGCGGTTTTCAACCAGCAGCAGCATCTGGCCGGCGGGGGCGCGAATGACATTGGCCGGCGGTGAGGTTGGCGTCGATGTGGCGGTGGGTGTGGCCGTGTTTGTAGCCGCCGGCGCGCCGGGGGTGGGCGGCAGCGGAATGGCGGCCAGCGGCACGTTCTGCGTGTTTTGAGCAATCACAAAACGGGGATCGCCGGAAACCCAGGCCAGGCCGTTAACCCCCGCCGAAAAATTGATTTGCCACCACAAGCCCTGACTCCCGGTGACCTGCCCCACAATCTGGGCCTGCTGGTTTTGCGGCAGCGAGCCGATAACGGCATATTGCGTTCCCGGCCCGGACCGAACATTGAGCAGCGGCGCGACAACCGTCAGCATTGCCGTGTTGACCGTTGGCGGCGGCGAAGTGGGGCTGGGCAGCGGCGTTTCGGTGGGTACAGGCGTGGGCGGCACAGGCGTGAGGGTTGGCGTCGGTTCGGTGGTGGGGGTGGGTGTGGGGGTATCGGTGCCGCCGCTAACGCTGATACTGGCCGCCGGGGCGGCGCTCATCAACCCGGACTCGTTGTAGGCCCGAATCTCAATATTGTACGCGCCGGGCGTTTTGGCGCTCCACTGAAAAGACGAGGTCATCGACTCGGCGTTTTGGGCCAGCGGGCTTTCCACAAAATCAACCTGCGCGCCGTTCACCCACAACTCAATGCGCTTGATGCCGGCCGGGTCGGTGGCGATGGCCTGCACGGTGATCGACTGATTGACCGGAAGCTCGCTGTTGGCGCCGGGGGCCTGGCTGATTGTAATCGACGGCCGGCCAGACGTGGCCGCAATCGGGGCAGCCGTCGCTGTTGGCGCGGCAGTACGGCTGGTGGCAATCCAGTATTCGGCCAGCAACACCCCGCCCAGTACAAAAATGAGCAACCCCAGCAATATCGCCAGAACCAGCAAAATGGGCCAGATTCGCCGCGGGGCCGGTTCCGGCCGGGCTGGCGGCGCTACCGGAACCGGTTTCCAGGAGGCCTTAACATTGAAATCAAAGGGGCCAATCTGAACAATGTCACCGGATTTGAGCGCGGTCGGCTCGGTGATGGCCTCATTATTAACAAAGGTGCCGTTGGCGCTCTCCAGGTCTTCGAGCATCAGCAGCTCGCCGCGCTGCATCAATCGGGCGTGATAGCGGGACACCTTTAAATCATCCAGTGGAACGGTATTGTCAAGTTCGCGCCCAATTGTGATTTCCGGCTGATTCACAACAATGGTATTCACCACTGCCTCATCGCGAGACACCATCAATTCCCATCGGGCTTGAGCAACCTGCTCAACCGTATCGGCCATATACTGGTTTCCTTTCGCTGACTATCTCAAAGTATAGCACACCTCCAAAGTGTAGCAAGAAAATTTAAGTTGACAAAACCCGGGATGTCCCATAGCATAAAATTTATGTTAATAAACCATACCTTTTGAGAGGGGGAAAAAATGTTATCAAGACTGATTGGAGTTTTCACCCTAAGCGCCGGCACGTTTGAAGAAATTGAGCGCGACGAGGGCGCTACCGGCCAGGCGGCGTTAGTGGTGGCTCTGGTGGCGTTGGCTGTGGCCATCGGCAGCGGCGCGATGGCCGCTTTTTCGGGCGGCAGTATTATTGGCGGAGTCATCAGCGCCATTCTGTCGGCGTTTATCGGCTGGGTGCTGTGGTCGGCGGTGGTCTACCTCGTTGGCACGTCGCTGTTTGGCGGGCAGGCAACTATGGGCGAAATGTTGCGGGTGATTGGTTTTGCCCAGGCACCCCAACTGTTGGGCCTGATCCCCTGCATTGGCTCGCTGATTGGCTTGATCTGGTCCCTTGCCGCCGGTTTTGTGGCGGTCAAAGCCGGGCTGGACCTTGATACCGGCAAAGCCATTGCCACAATTTTAATTGGCTTTGTGGTAGTTTTGGCGGTCAATTGTGTGCTGGCTATGATCTTTGGCGGCGGAATGGCCATGTTCAGCGCCTTCACCGGCGGCTGATCGTCACCCGCTTTTTTCGCAGTTTACACCAACAGGGGGCTGGCCGTAAGGCCGGCCCTTTTTTAGTATTCTTTTTAAGAATCTGCTAAAATGAAAAAAACTTTGCACAGGAGGCCACATTGCTTTACGACTTCAAAGTCGGTGATAAGGTCCGTTGGGTGAGCCACAGCCGCGGCAAATGGGTAGAAAAAACAGGCGAAATTGTTGAAATTGTGCCGCCCCAACGCGGCGTTGTGCTCGATAAGTATCGAGGCGAATACAACCTGGGTAGTTTCAGCAAAGGGCGGCCGCGCCTGCACAAATCTTTTGTAGTTGCGGTTGCGGCAGACAAAGGGAAGCCCAAACTGTTCTGGCCGCGAGCCAATCAGTTGGAACCCGCCGGCGATGCCGGTTCCGCCTGAACCTGCGGCCAGCTAACAAATTACTGCATCCAGATTATATGCCGCCTCACGTTTGGATTGCTCTCAGCCAGGGTGCCATTATTGTTTTCACGCTGGTCATCGCCTGGCTCACGCACCGCACTTACCTGCTGCTGCCATACCTTGACCCGGAATTTAACGTGCTGCTCTCCCTTCCCGAAACCATCAGCCGGCTGGTTTTGGTCGGGATATGTCTGGCGTTAGCCTGGCTGAGCGGCCTGCCGGCCGGCCAGTTGGGGCTGAGCGACGGCAATTGGTGGAGGTTGGCGGGCTTGGGCGCGGCCGTTGGACTGGCGGCGCAGCTGGTTGTTTACGGGCTAACCGTGCTGGCTATCAATCGCTTTGGCCGGCATATTTATTCACCCTGGCTAATTTTGAATATTCTGCCCCGCCGGCCAGTGGAGTGGCTTTGGGTGGCGTTGGCCTTTATCCCGCCCATTGCGATGGAAGAGCTGCTCTTTCGCAGCCTGTGGCTGGGCGGATTCAGCCAAACGCTGCCGCTGTGGTTGCTGGTGCTGGGTACCTCGCTGGTTTTTGGCTGGATGCATCAGGCCCAGGGCAAACTGGGCATGGTGATGGCCGGCGGACTCAACATTTTGCTGTCGCTGGTATTTATCTGGACCGGCCAGCTTCTGGTGACGTTTACTGCCCACTATACTTTGAACATGGTCCAGCTACTAACCGCTCACTTTCAGCGAGACGCGCTCCTCCAGAACCAGCCGCAGCCCATTGACAAAACTCCGGCCCGGTGATATTCTTGTTATGACAAGTTGAGGCTCAAATCATCCCTCGTTGCCCAGGCAAAACGTAAGGAGGCCGGTATGGCTATTTCTTACCCCGATATCATTGGCGATTATCTGAAATCAACCCAGCGCTTTGAAACCGGCGGGCTGCAGTACGCCGGCTATTTTGAACCCGACACTCTGGTGCCCGGACAGGTAACTCACCTGTACCTGTTTTTACAAAACACGCTCAATGTGCCGATCACCGTCAATTTTCAAATTGAAGTTCCCAAATCGGGCGGCTTTTTTAGCAGCAAAAAGCTGCTGCTGCACGTTGAAAAAACAGCCATCGCCATCGATATGGCCCAGGCCGAAGCCGGCCTGTTTACCCTGCCCATCACCACCACCGACCACACTTCGGAAGCCGACCACCCGCTGACCATTGCCACCAAAGTAACCCCCAAAGGCCGCGGCAAGCGGATCCGGCCATCCAAAGCAGTCAGCCAGCTCGATGACAAGCTGATCGACTCGCCCACCGGCTTGAATCTGGTGGCCAGCCTGGGCGCTACCTACACCGAAAAATCGGTAAAAAAGGCGCAGTTTATGCTCAAAGTGGCCGGCAAACCCGATCCGCTCCAACGCGCCCCGCGCCTGCAATCCAGCTATGAATCGCTTTGGCAGGAAGAAAACCTGGCCCTGTTTAACCAGGCGATACAGGAACTCAACTCGCGACAGGTGAAATTAAAAGACGAACTGACCGTGGAAAAGCTGTTTGTGAATTTGTACGGTGAAAGCGTGGGGCGGTTTGCCGATGCCGGCCTGCCGCTGCGAATTGGCGAGGCGATTGTGCTGGCCAAAATGCTCACCTACAGTTGCCATTATTTTTTGGCCAGCCCCAAACGCAGCAACGGCCTGCTGGTGCCCATTTTTGAACAGGCCCTGGCTGAAAAAGCCGATACCACCGATGTGCTGCACGTGATCCGCACGGTGGGGTATCACCACGTGGTCCGGCTGGCGGCGGCCATCAGTTTTGGCGTGATCGCCAAATCACTGGGCCGCCAGTACTGGTCGCTTGAAGAACGGCAGGCCGTGGCCGAACACATCGCCGACTGCCTGGAATCCGGCCAAAATCTCGACGTTGAATTTTTGTACTTGCCGCTGTTGATGGGCGGCACACAAATTGCCACCAAAGTTCAGCTTCAGGGCGAAAGCCTGGTCGATACCGTGGCCCTAATGAAAACCGCTCGCGACGAGCGCAAGCGGTTATTCATCGATCAGGATATGGAAAAAGCCGACAAAATTTACAGCCGAATTTTGAGCAAAGCGCTGGCAGCGGCGGGCTGATTAGCGGCCGCTTTTCAAATCGGCCAGCCGGTTCTCCAACTCGGCGCGGCGTTCGGCAGCGGCGCGGCGGCCTTCGGCCATAATATCATCAAAACGCGACCGGGCCTGCTGCTGCAAATCTTTGCCGCTTTGCGGCGTTGTTAAAATAACCACAACAACGCCGATTACCAATCCAATCAAAAAACCCATCAAAAAGCGCATAAAATTTCAACCTCCTTTTGAGTGATTGCCCTTCAGATTATACCACGCTCCATTTTACTGGGGAAGCGTCCCCAGCCCATCTGAATTGATTGAAAAAAGCTGGCCGCTGAGGTAGAATGTTCCAACTTTAGCCAGGTGATTATTTATGGACTCGAGTCTGCTGTTTCCCAATGTACTGGTTGTCATCAAAGGCGGCGGCGATCTGGCCAGCGGCGTCGCCTACCGCCTTAAACGGGCCGGCTTCCCGCTGATCATCACCGAACTGCCCGAACCGCTATTTGTCCGCCGCACAGTCAGCTATGGCAACGCCGTGTACGAAACCAGTGTCACTATTGACGGGTTGACTGCCCGGCGCGTGGCTACTCCCGCCGAAGCCGAAGCGACGGCCCGCACCCCGGATATTCCGGTGCTGGTTGACCCCGCCGCCGAGCTAATTGCCGCCCTGCGCCCGGCGGTGGTTGTCGATGCGATTATGGCCAAACGCAACACCGGCACCCGGCCAACCGACGCCCCGCTGGTGATTGCCCTTGGCCCCGGCTTCACCGCCGGCGAGGACTGCCACGCCGTTATCGAAACCAACCGCGGCCACTGGCTGGGCCGGGTGATTGACCACGGGCCGGCCCAGGCCAACACCGGCACGCCCGGTACGGTCAAAGGCCACACCGCCGAGCGCGTCCTTCGCGCCCCGGCCAACGGCTTTGTGCAGCCGCAAGCCGCCATTGGCGACCCCATTGCCGCCGGGCAGGTGATCGCCAGCGTTAACGGCCAGCCGGTTATCGCTCCTTTTGCCGGGGTGCTGCGCGGGCTGGTGCATCCGGCCGTGGCGGTTACAGCCGGCCTGAAAATTGGCGACCTCGACCCCCGCGGCGAGGTGGCCCACTGCTTTCACCTCAGCGAGAAATCGCTGGCCATTGGCGGCGGCGTGCTGGAAGCCATTTTGGCCAGTCCGGTGGTGCGATGAAACTGGCCCACGCCCTGCGCGTTTCGCCCGGCGAGGTCATCGCCATTACCGGCGGCGGCGGCAAATCTACGCTGATGTTCAACCTGGCCGCCGAACTGGCCGGCCGCATGCGCGTGCTCACCACCACCAGCACCCGCATTTTTGCCGCGCAGATCAAACAATCGCCGGCGCACGTTTCATTCGACCCCACCCGCCAGCAGCTCGATGGCATTCTACCGCAACTGGCCGCGGCCATTGAGCGGCACGGGCAGGTGCTGCTGGTTGGCCCCACCGAGGCGGCCAGCGGCAAGGCGTTCGGCGTCCCGCCGGAAATGATTGACCAACTGGCCCGCTCCGGCCAGTTTGATGCCATCATTATCGAAGCCGACGGTTCGCGCATGCGCCCGTTCAAAGCCCCGGCCGCCCACGAGCCGGTCATTCCCGCGGCAACCTCGCTGGTAGTGCCGGTAGTGGGGCTGGATGTGCTGGGCCGGCCGCTCACCGATGACGTGGTTCACCGCGCCGAACTGGTGAGCCGGCTCAGCGGCACGCCCTTTGCCGCGCCTGTTTCGGCCGAAACCATCGCCGCGGTGCTGGCCCACCCCAACGGCGGGCTAAAAAATGTGCCGCCCCGCGCCCGCGTTGTCCCGCTACTCAACAAAATTGAATCGACGGACCGGCGCGCTGCGGCCCGGGCCATTGCCGCCCGGCTGCTCGCCACGCCCCAAATCGATTCGGTGGCCATTGGCAGCGTCAAATCCGCGGATAACCCCGTTGCCGCGGTGAACAGCCGGGTGGCGGCGGTGGTGCTGGCCGCCGGCGGCTCCAGCCGCTTTGGCGCGCCCAAACAGTTGGCCCGCTGGCAAACCAGCACGCTGATCGAACGCGCCGCCGATGTCGCGCTGGAGTCGGCGGCCGGGCCGGTGCTGGTGGTGCTGGGCCGCGCCGCCGAAGCGTGCCGGGCCGCGTTGGGCCAACGCCCGCTGCACATCATCGACAACCCCCGCTGGGCCGAAGGCCAAAGCACGTCGATGCAGGCCGGGCTGGCCGCGTTGCCGGCCAACATCGGCGCGGCGATTTTTTTACTGGTCGATCAACCGGGCGTCACCCCAGAGGTCATCAACGCGCTGATCGAGCGCCACCAAACCAGCCTCGCGCCCATCGTTTGGCCGGAATTTGAGGGCCGGCGCGGCAATCCGGTGCTGTTTGACCGGGCCGTTTTTGGCGAGCTGGCCCGGGTATCCGGCGACACCGGCGGCCGGCCGGTGCTGCAAGCCCATCGCCACGCCGCCGAACGGGTGGCCGTGACCAATCCCGGTATCCTGCAGGATATTGACCGGCCGGCCGACCTGGCCGGGCAGGTTGTCTGAAATCGGGGAAACGTTGTAAAATTCGGGCCTGACATTCAACCGAGGTCCAAAAAATTGTCCACACATCACCTTGCCACAGACACGGCGAAACAAAAATACCAGCAAAACCGCATGGCCCACTGGAATTTGGTGGCCCGGCAGATGGATAACTGGACGGGTTGGGGCGGCATCTATCACCGGCGGCTGGCCGAAGTTTACCGCTTTTTGACCGCGCCGGGCCAGCGGGTGCTGGAAATTGGCTGCGCCACCGGTAACCTGCTGGCCGCGCTCAACCCCGCGCTGGGCGTCGGCGTTGATTTTTCGGCGGAAATGATCCGGCGGGCCACCGAGCGTCACCCCAATTTGCATTTTGTGCAGGCCGATGCCCACAAATTTAACCTGAATGAAGCCTTCGATGTCATCATTCTGTCAGATTTGGTCAACGACCTGTGGGACGTGCAGGCCGTGTTTGAACAACTGGCGGATTTGTGTACGCCGCACACCCGGATCATCATCAATTCTTACAGCCGGCTGTGGGAGCCGCCGCTGGCGCTGGTGCAAAAACTGGGGCTGGCCAAACCCAACCTGTACCAAAACTGGCTGACCGCCGACGACATTGCCGGCCTGTTAAATCTGGCCGATTTTGAGGTGATCCGGCAGTGGCCGGAGGTTCTCTGGCCGCTGCCGGTACCGGTGATCGAGCCATTTTTTAACCGGGTACTGGCCAAATTGTGGCCGGTCAAAGAGCTGGCGCTGACCAATTTTATTGTGGCCCGGCCCCGCCCCAAAGCTGAAACTTCGGCGCGGGACTACACCGTGTCGGTGATTGTGCCGGCCCGCAACGAAGCCGGCAACATCCCCAAAATATTCGCCCGCACGCCGGAAATGGGCCGGGGCACAGAACTGGTGTTTGTTGAGGGCCATTCGCAGGATGACACCTACGCCGCCATCGAGCAGGCTATTGCCGCCCACCCGGAGCGCAACTGCAAGCTGTTCCGCCAAAGCGGCAAAGGCAAAGGCGACGCGGTTCGGCTGGGCTTTTCGCAGGCCAGCGGCGATATGCTGATGATTCTGGACGCCGACCTGACCGTTCCGCCGGAAGACCTGCCCCGCTTTTACGAGGCGCTGCGCAGCGGCAAAGGCGAATTTATCAACGGGGTGCGGCTGGTTTACCCAATGGAAAAAGAAAGTATGCGCTTTCTCAACCTGCTGGGGAACAAATTTTTCAGCCTGGCCTTTTCGTGGCTGCTGGGCCAGCCCATCAAAGACTCGCTGTGCGGCACTAAAGTGCTGTGGAAAACCGACTACGACCTGATCAGCGCCAACCGCGCCTATTTTGGCGATTTTGACCCCTTTGGCGATTTTGACCTGCTGTTTGGCGCGGCCAAACTGGGCCAAAAAATCATCGACCTGCCGATCCGTTACCGGGAACGGACCTACGGTTCCACCAACATTCAACGCTGGTCGCACGGCTGGCTGCTGCTGAAGATGGTTTCGTTTGCCGCCGGCCGGATCAAATTTATATGACCGCTGTGCTAACCAACCCAAAACTCAAAACGCTGGGGATTTACGCGCTGCTTGTCGCCCTCGTTGCGCCGAGTATCATTTGGATTATGCTCGATAAAACGGTCTGGCCGTGGGATCAGGCCGGCTACGGGC
>CAYOXS010000008.1:22372-24599 GCA_964407935.1 uncultured Caldilineaceae bacterium | reverse complement strand
GCGATGGCCTCGGCCCCGTTGTTTGTGGGGATGTCCCATCAATTTTTTGTTGAACCTTTGCAACTGCTGGCGGTATGCTGGTTTTTGCTGATTATGAGCTTTGCGCCCAAATGGGATCGGGCTTTTATTTTGAGCCAGTTGCTGGCCGCCGCTGCTTTTGCGATGCTCGTCAAAGCCAGCTCGCCGATATATTGCGTGGGGCCGGGGTTGGTGGCTTTAAAATACGTTTTCTGGCCCGGCTCAAACCGAAACACCTTCAACTGGACTCAAAAACGCACGCTGGTGAGCTTGAGCGGTGGCGCTATTTTAACGGCGCTGGCCTTAGGTTGGTACAGCCGCAACCTCACGCAGGTTTTGCGACACATCTCGGTGTCCAGTTCCGGGCCGGTAGCCGAACTGTACGGCAAATCGGAACCTTTTTTTAACAGTTTTGGGTACTGGCTGGGAGCGGCTCAGCGAAATTTTTTTGCGCCGGCAGTTTTGGCGGCGTTTGCAGTGTTGATTGGCGCCGGCCTTGTTTATTTTGTAAAACATCGCCCGGCCAGAGTCACCTTTTTTACCGGGTGCGCCGGAATTGCCGTCCTGCAAATCATCGTTATTCTGGCGCTATTTTCCACCAGCCCCAATCGAGATAACCGATATTTATTGCCGCTGCTGCCATATTTTTCACTTTTACTGGGCTGGGCTTTAATTCAGGTCAATCTCAAGTTGATCACCGGCGCAGCGATGGCTGTATTTTTGGGGCAGTGGATGCTGATTTACGGGCAGGCTTTTGCGCTGGCTGCTCCCAGCCCACAGCTTTCTGACTGGCTGCTGCCCATTACCCGAAACTCCCGACAGGCAGACATACTCAACGCAATTGTTGCCCGCACCTGCACCGGGGCCAGCGCTGAGCGCTACATTGTGGTTGGGGTCGAGCTACCGTGGTTTAATTCTGAAACGGTTTCTTTCTTTGCTTCAAAAAACCGGCTGCAAACTCACCGGCGCTGTTTCTATATTCCATTGGGCTTCGCCGAGTCCGACCCTGAAGTGGTCGTCGCCTCGGTGATGACGTTTGATCCCATTTATTTTGTTACGCTTGACCCCGATTTATACCCGATTCCGGCCGATCCGCTCAACCAGGTCGATCTGGCCATTTTGGAACAGGCCCGGGACGAAGAGACTATCGCCGAGGACGAACCTCTGGCCGAAGAGCCGGCTGTGCTGTTTTTTCACAGAGTGGAGGATTAGCCCAAACACATCAATCGCTTCCCGCCGCGTGTTGCAGCACATGCAGCAGAGCCAGACCGTAGGTATCGCTGGCGCCAAAAGCCTCAAACGAGCGCGAACTGCCGCCAAATTGAATCTCGCAGCGGTAGCCATCGGTGGTGCTGTAAAATACAATCGCCGGCTGAGACTCGCCAGCCAGCCGCTGTTCCAGTTGTTCGCGGAGTTGGGCTTCGGTGGGCAGCCAGACCAGCTCGGCTACCAGCACATGATCGAGCGCCCATTCCACCGCTCCGTGAAACGTAATGGCCAACTGCCCGTGCAGCATGGCCAGCATCACCGTCATATCGCTGAGCACAAAAGTGTGTTCATCCAGCCCCCGGTCCGGCGCGGCGAAAAAATCGTTTTTGGCCGGAGTCCAGACCAATCCGGCCGCTTTGAGCTGCTGCGCCAGCGACAGGGAAATCATGCCGGCGGCGCGCCCTTAACAACCATTGGCAGCCCGGCCACCAAAAATAACACCCGATCGGCGGCGGCGGCCAGCCGCTGGTTGGCCCGGCCCAACACATCGCGGTAAATCCGGCCGAGCGGATAGGGCGGCACCAGCCCCAGCCCCACCTCGTTAGACACCACCAGCAGCGGCGCTTGCAGGGCGCGATGGGCGGCCACAATGGCCTCAACTTCGGCCTGCACCAGCGCGTCAATTTCCTCCGGCGATTTGTCTTCGTGAGCCAGCAGCAGGTTGGTCACCAGCAGCGTCAGGCAATCGAGCAACAGCACATTAGGCCGGGTGTCAATTTGCGCCAGCGCCGCGCCCACACCCACCGGCGCTTCGAGCGTTTGCCAGGTGGCCGGGCGTTCGCGCCGGTGTTTGGCGATACGCGCCGCCATTTCGGCATCGCCGACTTCGGCAGTGGCAATGTACAACACAAATTGGCCAAGTTCGGCGGCCAGTTTTTCGGCGTAACTGCTTTTGCCGCTGCGCGCGCCGCCTAAAATCAATATTAATTCAGCCGTCAAA
>CAYOXS010000008.1:7036-22272 GCA_964407935.1 uncultured Caldilineaceae bacterium | reverse complement strand
ACTGCTTTTGCCGCTGCGCGCGCCGCCTAAAATCAATATTAATTCAGCCGTCAAAATGTTTCTCCTCTGAGAGCAGGATTCAGGGGGCAGGAATCAGGAAAATACTTGGGCAGGTTACCCGCGCCGGGTAATATGCGCCGGCACCAACATTATACTTAAGTTACAACCACGCCCAAACCGATGAAGGAAATCCGGTTCAGGGCGTACTATGTGGAGGATAAATGAACTGCTTTGCTGATATTCCTGGTTTGCAGGTGGGCCACGCCCAAAATTTTGCGGCGGCAACCGGCTGCACGGTGGTGATTACGCCGGCGGGCGCGGTCTGCGGCGTCGATCAGCGCGGCGGCGCGCCCGGTACCCGGGAAACAGACCTGCTCCGGCCGATGCACCTGGTAGAACAGGTTCACGCCGTGTTACTGAGCGGGGGCAGCGCGTTTGGCCTGGCGGCGGCCGATGGCGTGATGCGCTGGCTCGAAGAACAGGGCATCGGCTTTGATACCGGCGTGGCCCGGGTGCCCATTGTGCCGGCGGCGGTTCTGTTTGACCTGGCGGTGGGCCGGGCCGATGTTCGGCCGGACGCGGCGCTGGGGTATGCCGCCTGTCAAAATGCCGAAAACGGTGCTGATCGGTGCCGGGCCGGAAGTATCGGCGCGGGTACGGGGGCAACCGTGGGCAAAGCGCTGGGGCAGGCGGCGTCGATGAAAGGCGGCCTGGGGCAGGCGCTGCTACAAGCGCAGCCGGGGGTTTGGGTGGGCGCACTTGTAGCCGTTAACTGCTGGGGCGATGTCGTCAGCCCAGATAGCGGCCAAATTCTGGCCGGCGCGCGTAAATTGCCAGACGGCGGTTTTGCAGATACCATGAGCCTGCTGCCCCAACTGGCCGGCAGATTTGCCGGCGGCGGCAATACGGTCATCGGCATAGTGGCGACCAACGCCAGCCTCAGCAAAGAGGCCACCGCAAAAGTCGCACAGATGGCCCACAATGGGCTGGCCCGCACCATTCGTCCGGCGCACACCATGTTTGATGGCGATACCATCTTTGCGCTGTCAACCGAAACAAAAACGCCGGGTAACCCGACGGTGATCGGCGCGCTGGCCGCCGAAGCCGTAGCTCAGGCCGTGGTGAGCGCAGTCCGGCAGGCAACCGGGCTGGCAGGCGTGCCGGCGATACAGGATTTGAACCAACCTAATCTGGAGTAAGAATGACAACGTCGATAGACATTGAACTTGATAACTACTCGCTCGGCCAGGAAATTGGCCGGGGCGATTTAACCATAGTTTACGAAGCGCGCCGCAAAGCCGACGGCGGAATTGTGGCCGTAAAATTAGTACCGCCCCAATTTACCTTTGACGAATTGTTTGTGCGCCGGTTTCTGGATATGTCCAAACAGGCGGCCCGGCTGGAACACCCCAATATTGTCCGCACCTTTGAAGCCCGGCAGCAGGGCAGCATTTTGTACATTGTGCGGGAGTTTGTAGACGCCCGCCCGCTGGCCGAAATTCTGGCCGAAGAAGGCCCCTTTTCGCCGCAGCGCGTGCTCAACATTGCCAAACAAATTGCTGCTGCGCTGGATTACGCCCACCAAAAATCAATTATGCACGGCGATCTGTCGGCCAGCCGGGTGTACCTTGGCCCGGATGACCACGTAACCGTGGCCGATTTTGGGCAAATGCAAGCCATGGCCGGCACCAGTCTGGTGAAACAGGGTTTTGCCGTCGGCTCGCCGGAAATTATGGCCCCGGAACGGGTTCACGGCCAGGGGCCCAGCCGCCAGTCGGACCTGTACTCGCTGGGGGCGTTGTGTTACCAGATGCTCAACGGCAAACCGCCGTTTGTGGGCGAACCGGCGGCGGTGCTGCACGCGCAAGCCTACGAACAGCCGCGGCCGCTGCATATGGCCAATCCCGGCGTGTCGCTGCGGCTGAGCGAGGCCGTGGGCCGGATGCTGTCCAAAGGGCTGGAACTGCGCTACTCAACCGGCTCGGAGTTTACCCGGGCGCTTACGGTGGCCGTCGAAGGCACAGCGCCCATTCGCATTTCGTCGTCGCCCACCAAAACCGGCCAGTTGGAAATCGATATGGAAGTGCCCAAATCGGGTTGGCAACGGCCCTGGGTGTGGATTTTGATCGCGGTGCCGCTCATTTTGATTTTGCTGATTGCCGGATTTCTGGCGGTATCAGCCTGGCTGGCTTTCCGCGCGGCGGTTCTGCCCGCCGCCCCGGTCCAAAACACCGTCGCGCAAATCGTTGAACCATCCCCTACAACCGCCCCGCTGGTAAGCGGTACTCAGCCGCCAGCCGCCAATGTTGAGGCAGCGGCGAACCCGCCCTCGGCCACCGCCACGGCTGCGCCTTTGCCCACGGACACGCCGCCGCCAACCTCTACCCCCACGCTGGTGCCGCTGCCCACGCCGGGGCCGCCGGTTGTCGCCGCGGGCAGCCCGTTCAGCAACGTCAAGCTGGCTCACGGCATCAGCGCCGATAACCAGCCCGAAAAGGTAGGTACCTCGTTTGCACCCGGCTCGCTGCCCGTTTACCTGTTTTTTGATTATGCCAATATCGAAGCCGGTACGCCGTGGACCCATCGTTGGACCTGGGGCGATACCCGGTTGGACGTTTTTGACGATGCCTGGCCCACCAGTTTTTCTGACACGGGCACGGCCTGGGTGTATTACAACCCCACCGGGGGATTCCAGCCGGGGCCGTACGAGGTTACACTTGAGGTTGATGGCCAGGTGGTGGTAACCGCCACATTTGTGGTTCAACCCGGCGGCATTTAAACCCGCTTGTTTGAGAATTTCTGCACAAGTATACGGTTATTGACAGCTTCAACGTAAGCAACTATAATCTCTCCAACTTCATATTTACCTTCGGGGCAGGGTGAGTGGCCACGCGCCACAATTCCCGACCGGCGGTGATGCTGCGAGGGGCAGCTAAGCCCGCGAACTCTGGCTGGTTCCCAGGTCAAATTCCCAAAATTGACCTGCCCGTCACAACCTGATGGGGGTAGGCGGCCAGCGCCGATCCAGTGCGATTCTGGAGCCGACGGTACAGTCCGGATGGGAGAAGGTACAGGTATTGGAAAATCCCGCTTGCCGGGAGTCCATCGCCACAGGCCCCGAAGTACCGCTATGGTCTTCGGGTTTTTTTATGTCTAGTCAGCCTGGGTGGTGGCCGGTTTAAGTTTTGCTGCCCCGATGTCGGCGTATGCCAGCATGCGGGGCTTTTTGTTTAAGGAGCCAGTGATGATCAGCAATATTAGCAAAAGGGTTAAGCCCATGCAACAGTCACTAAAAACCGCCCAATCGAGCGCCTATCCTGTGTACAACCCAACCCTGACCTGGTGGCGCGCTCACCGGCTGGAGTTGCTGGCGCTGCCGGCCGGCCTGGCTTTGCTCATTGGGTTGTGGGCGCTGGTGGCGCTGGCCGGCGACTACCCCGCCTTTATTTTGCCCGGCCCGGCCGTGGTCTTTGGCGAGCTGTTCAAAATCACAACCAATGGCACGCTGTGGCACCACGCCCAGGCCACGCTGTTTGAAATTTTTGGCGGGCTGCTGCTGGGCCTGTCGACGGCCACGGTGCTGGGCTATCTGCTGGCCAAAAGCCCCTTTCTGGAGCGACTGGCCGGGCCGTACATTGTGGCGTCGCAATCTATCCCGGCCATTGCCATTGCCCCGCTGCTGGTGATCTGGTTTGGCTCCGGCAAATTGAGCAAAGTACTG
This sequence comes from uncultured Caldilineaceae bacterium, assembly GCA_964407935.1. GTDB lineage: Bacteria > Chloroflexota > Anaerolineae > 4572-78 > J111 > J095. Next base: position 18,551 of record CAYOXS010000008.1, on the reverse strand, counting down.
ATCTGCGCGCTGATTGTGTTTTTCCCGATTCTGGTCAACACCATCGTCGGGCTGCGTTCGGTAGACCCCGGCCTCAAAACGCTGATGCGCTCGCTGCGGGCCAACCGCTGGCAAACATTTGTGATGCTGGAAGTGCCGGCGGCCATGCCGATGCTGCTGGGCGGGCTGAAAATCGGGGTGACGCTGTCGGTGATTGGCGCGGTGGTGGGCGAGTTTGTCGGCGCGGACCGCGGACTGGGCTATCTCATCAACCTGTCAAAGGGGCTGTTTAACACTCCGCAAATGTTCGCGGCGATCATCGCTCTGAGCATTATTTCACTGATTTTGTACATGCTGGTGAGCAGCCTGGAACACTGGCTGCTGGCCTGGCGTCGATAAAATTTCTGCAACAGAGGACACTGACCGATGAAAACTTCTCAACTTGTTTTATTGATTTTGATTTTGGCGGTAACCGGCTGCGCGGGCGGTACAAACGCCGGCCAGCCGGCTCAGTTGCGCCACGTATCGCTGGGCGTGGGCTACATTCCCAACGTGCAGTTTGCGCCGCTGTACGTGGCTCAGAAAAAAGGTTTTTACGCCGAAGAAGGGCTGGACGTACAAATTGAATACGGTTTTGAAGACGATTTCGTGGCGCTGGCCGCCCAGGGTGAACGCGATTTTGCCGTAGCCAGCGGCGATCAGGTTATTCTGGCCCGAGCGCAGGGTTTGCCCATCACCTATGTTATGAAATGGTACGAGCGTTTTCCGGTGGCGCTGCTGCTAGGCCCCGGCCAGGCCGTTTCATCCCCCGCCGAGCTGGCCGGCAAGACCATCGGCCTGCCCGGCTTTTTTGGGGCCTCGTATGTCGGCTGGAAAGGGCTGGTTTACGCGGCCAATATTGACGAAAGCGCGGTGACGGTTGAGGACATTGGCTTTACCCAGGCCGCCGCAGTGCAGCAGGGCGCGGTGGATGGGGCGATGGTTTACATTGCCAACGAGCCGATTCAGCTGCGCAATGAAGGGCTTGACGTGTCGGTGATTGAAGTCTCGGATTATCTCAATCTCATTTCAAATGGGCTGGTGGTGGGCGACAAACTGCTCCAGGCCGAACCGGAGCTGGTGCAGAAGATGGTCCGGGCTACGTTGCGCGGCCTGCAATACACAACTGACAACCCCGACGAGGCTTTTAAAATTGTCCGCGAAGTCATCCCCGAGATGACCGATGCCGACGCGCCGGTTCAGCGCCAGGTGCTCGATGCCTCGATTGAGTTGTGGCGCACCCCGCAGCCCGGCGTTACCGACCGGCAGGCATGGCAGAACTCGGCGGATTTTATGCGGGCCACCGGCCTGCTGCAAACCGAAGTCAACATCGATCAGCTTTTTACCAACCAGTTTGTCACGGCAAAATAAACGGTGAGCACGTACATTCTGCAAGCCAAATCCATTTCAAAAACTTTTAACACCGGGCACCGGCCCATTGCCGCGGTGGCCCACCTGAATGTGAGCGTGCGCCCCGGCGAGTTTTTGGGCATTGTTGGCCCATCGGGCTGCGGCAAAACCACGCTGCTGCAACTGCTGGGCGGGCTGATTTTGCCAGACAGCGGCCAGGTTTTGCTCGATGGCCGGCCGCTGGCCGAACCGCCGCCCGATATCAGCATTGTTTTTCAAAAACCCAATCTGATGCCGTGGCGAACGGTGGTTGATAATATTTTGCTGCCGCTGCAAATTCAGGGGGTGCCGGCCGGGCAGGCCCAGGAAAGGGCCAGCGATACATTGGCGCTGGTCGGTCTCACCGAATTTGCCCGCGCCTTTCCCAAAGAGCTGTCCGGCGGCATGGAGCAGCGCATTGCCGTGGCCCGGGCGCTCATTCAACAACCGCGTATTTTGCTGCTGGATGAACCGTTTGCTGCGCTCGATGCGCTCACCCGGGAGCGGCTCAACGATGAAATTTTACGCTTGTGGCGGCTTCAGCAATTTACAGCGGTGATGGTCACTCACAACATCCGCGAAGCCGTACTGCTGGCCGACAGGGTACTGGTGCTCAGCCCGCGCCCGGCCACAATCTCCGCAGAGTTTGTCATCAATTTGCCCCGGCCTCGCCCCCTGGAATCCCAGTACAGCGAGGCTTTTGGCCGCCTGGCCACCGAGATCAGACAGGCAATCCAGGATTAAACCTTAAAACTTCGGGCCTTTGGTACGGTTTGCGAAGCATGGGTACAATGGTATAATCGTATTGTACCTGTCTGATAACCGAATGTGACTACATGTGGAGCACGCAACCCGTATGGCCAAGGAAAGAATCCTGATTGTTGATGATGAAGTTGACGTTTTGGATCTGTGCAAAAGAATTTTGATTACGCAGGGGTATCAGGTTCAAACCGCGCACAACGGCTATGAAGCCATCGACATTGCCAACAGTCATCAGTTTGATCTGCTGCTGACCGACATCAAAATGCCGGGGATGAGCGGTTTGGAAATTGCTCAGGAATTAAAAGAAATTGACCCCAACCTGATTTGCGTGACCATGACCGGCTTCAGCACCATGGATATGGCCATTAATGCCCTGAAATTAGGCATCGATGAATTTATTTTAAAGCCATTCACCCCCAAAGAACTGAGCGCGGCCATTTCAAAGGCGCTTGAAAAAGAGCGGCTGCGCAAAGAAAACTTTCGCCTGCGCTCGCTAATTCCCCTGTTTGAGTTGAACAAAACCCTGATGACCACGGTAGAAGAGCAAAGCGTGCTCAAAAGCTTGCTGGAAATTGCCCAGCAGGAAACCAAAGCCTCTTTTGCCGGGGTGTATCTGGTGCAGAATGGCATGGTGTCGCAGCCAATTTTTAACAACCTCAGCCCGGCGCAACAAACCGCCTGCGATGAACTGGCCCAGGCGGTTTGCAAAAATAGCACAACCAACGTGCTCACCCTTAACGCCGCCAACCCGGACCATCAACTGATTATGGAACGGCTGCAAGCGGCGGCGGTCGTCGCTATCCCCATGAAATCGCAAAGTTCGTGTTTGGGCGTGCTGATACTGGGCAGTGCCGAAGACCGGTTTGCGCCCAGCGACAAAGATTTTTTGACCGTTTTGTGCGGGCAGGCCGCCATCGCGCTGCAAAACGCGCTGCTTTTTACTGAAAAACAGCAGGCTTACGAGCAACTTAAAATGCTGGATCATATGAAAAGCGAGTTTATTAACATTGCCGCCCACGAACTACGCACGCCGCTGGCCATTTTAATGGGCTACGCCACGGTGCTGGAAGAAGAACTGCCGCCCGGCCAGCAGCCGTATGTTTCTAATATTTCGCGCAACGCCCTGCGGCTGCGGGCACTCATCGACGACATTCTCAATTTAAAGGTACTCGAAAGCGGCATTCCGGTATTGGCCCAGGACAAAATTGATCTGCACCAGGTAGTTGAGAGCATCAGGCAAGATTTGGCTCTGCAAGCCGACGAGAAAAAGCTGCAACTCAATGTAAAAATCCCGCCTGATTTCCCGGAAATGACCGCAGACCGGCAGAAGCTGGACCTCATTCTGGTCAACCTGTTCCACAATGCCGTTAAATTTACGCCGCCGAGCGGGAGCATCACAGTTTGGGCCGAAGCAAACGGCAGCCACGCCACAATTTCTGTGCAAAATACGGGCAGCATTATCCCCAAGGAAAAACAGTCTCAAATTTTTGACCGGTTCTATCAAGTTGAAGCCACGCTGACTCGCGAGCACGGGGGGGCCGGGCTGGGCCTGGCCATTGTCCGGGGGATGGTGCAGGTGTGCGGCGGCAGCATCCGGGTGGAAAGCTCCGAGGAAACCGGTACCACGTTTACCTTTACCCTGCCGCTTGATAATACAGACCTCAAAGCCCGCAAACTAGAGCTGTAACTTTTCCACCACCAGCTTATTTATCGACGCGGTCTGAATTTCCTCTGATTCCTCACTCACGTCAATCCAGTGAATCCGGCTGTCATCCAGCCGAAACCAGTTGTACTGCTGGCGAATAAACCGCCGTGTTTCCTTTTTGATGAGCGCCACCGCTTCATCCAGGCTAACCTCGCCGCGCAGATACTGGCCAATTTGTTTATAGCCCAACCCCATCAACGCCGGCTGCTCCCAGCCGAACCCGGCCGCGGCCAATGCCCGCACCTCATCGAGCAGCCCCGCATCCATCATCCCCTCAATCCGGCGGTCGATGCGCTCATACAGCAGCGGCCGCGGCATAGTTAACCCCACTTGCAGCACATTGTACGGCGGCGGATTTTTTTGCTGATGCACGCTGATGGGTACGCCGGTTTTGCGGTAAACTTCGAGCGCGCGAATCACCCGCCGCAAATTGCGCGCATCGATTTTGGCCGCGGCAACCGGATCGATGGCGGCCAGTTCGGTGTGCAGCGCGGCTGCACCTTCGGCCTCGGCCCGCGCCTCAAGCTCCGCCCGCAGGGCGTAATCGGGCGGCACACGAGGAACACCCCAGCCTTCAACCACCGCGTTAACCCACTGGCCGGTACCGCCAACCAGCGCCGGCAGGCGGCCGCGCCGGTGAATAGCCTCGATGGCCGTATAGGCCAGTTCCTGAAACTGGGCCAGCGACAATATTTCGTTGGGGTCAACCACATTAATGAGATGGTGCGGGGCGGCAGCCAGCTCGGCGGAGGTGGGTTTGGCCGTGCCAATATCGCAGCGGCGATAAATTTGCCGCGAGTCGGCGGAAATGATTTCAAGGTTAACCTGTTGGGCCAGCCGCACCGCGAGCGCCGTTTTGCCCACGCCGGTTGGCCCAACAATAACCAAAAGGGGTAAATTGGACATTGAGAGTCAGGAGTCAGGAGTCAGGAGTCAGGAAAGTTGATGGCTGATTCCCGACTCCTGACTCCTGGTAGTTACAAGCTATAAATCTCGGAAAACTTGTGGTTGATATAAGCCAGATACGGCCCGGCTTTGATACCGTCGTCGTCGGTAACGCGCCGAATCAACTCGTCGGCAGTGTATTTGCGGCCGTGGCGGTGAATATGCTCGCGGAACCAGCCCAGCAGCGCGCCAAACTCGCCGCGCGCGTACTGCTCCGGCAGATCGGGCAGCTCTTTGAGCGCCTGGCTGTAAAATTGCAGCGACAGCACGTTGCCCAGCGTGTAGGTGGGAAAATAGCCCATCAGCCCGCCCGACCAGTGGATATCTTGCAGCACGCCCAGCGCGTCGTTGGGCGGGGTCAACCCCAGATAGGTTTCCATTTTGGCGTTCCAGGCGGCGGGCAGATCGGCCACATTCAACCGGCCGCTGAGCAATTCCTGCTCCAGCTCAAAGCGCAGGAAGATGTGCATATTGTAGGTTACTTCATCGGCTTCCACGCGAATGAACGATGGCTCAACCCGGTTGATAGCCCGGTAAAAGTCATCGAAGCTGACCCGGCCCAGTTGCGCCGGGAAAAATTCCTGCAAACGCGGATAGTAATATTGCCAAAACGGCCGGCTGCGGCCCAGCACATTCTCCCACAGGCGCGACTGCGACTCGTGGACGCCCAGCGATGTGCCGCCGGCGAGCATGCTGCCCTCCAGCGCCGGGTCGCCGTTTTGCTCGTACAGGGCGTGGCCGCCCTCGTGCAGGGTGCTAAACAGCGACGACGGGAAGGTGTCTTTGGCCAAACGGGTGGTCACCCGCACATCGTTAATTGAAAAGTTGGTAGTGAACGGGTGCGTCGATTTATCCTGCCGGCCGCGCTCCAGATCAAAGCCGATGGCTTGCAGCGGCAGCAGCCCAAAATTCCACTGGTGCTTTTCGTCAAACTCCTGCTTCAGCGGCGCATCGCTGACGGCATCGATCCTGGCCACAATAGCCTGCACCAGCGGCACCAGACTGGCTTTCAGTTCGTTGAACACGGTGGTCACGTCGGCGGTTTTCATGCCCGGCTCAAACTGGTCGAGCAGGGCATCATAAATGTTGTCCTCGTAGCCGTAGGCCTCGGCCACCTGAATATTCAAATCGACAATTTTGGCCAGCGTATCCCGAAACTGGGCAAAATCCTGGTCGGCGCGGGCTTTGGCCCAAATCTGCTGGCCCAGCGAAAAGGTACGGCTCATTTCTGCCACCAGCTCCGGCGGCAGCTTGCGAGCCAGGTCGTAATCGCGGCGGGCCACGCGCAGCAGGCTGGCCTCGTTAGAGTCGTAATCAAACCCGGCCTGCTCCAGGTTGGCCAGGAGTTGGCCAATCTCGTCGGTGGTGAACAGCTCGTGGGCCAGTTTGTCCAACGTGGCCAGTTGTTCGGCGCGAGCTGCCGCGCCGCCGGGCGGCATGTACGTTTGCTGGTCCCAGCCCAGCAGCGCCGAGGCGTAGTGCAGGTTGGTGACGTCTTTCAGTTTGGCTTGCAGGCTTTGCAGTTGTTCTTCCAAAATTTTTCTCCTTTGAAAATTTACTCGTCACCCAGGCTCAAAACGCTCATAAAGGCTTCCTGCGGAATTTCTACGCTACCGACCATTTTCATGCGTTTTTTGCCTTTTTTCTGTTTTTCCAACAGCTTACGTTTGCGGGTAATATCGCCGCCGTAACATTTGGCCAGCACATCTTTGCGCAACGCCTTCACGTTAGCCCGGCTGATGACTTTTTTACCCACCGCCGCCTGAATCGGCACCATAAATTGCTGGCGCGGGATAACATCCTTCAGTTTACTGACCAGCCTTTGGCCGCGGTGATACGATTGGTCGCGGTGCACAATAATGCTCAGCGCATCAACCGGGTCGCTGTTGACCAGTACGTCCAGTTTAACCAGATCGCTGGGGCGGTAATCCTCAAAGCGATAATCCAGCGAGGCGTAGCCTTTGGTGGCGCTTTTGAGCTGGTCGTAGTAATCCACAATCATTTCGCTTAGCGGCAGCAGGTATTCCATCAGCACCCGGGTTTCGTCCAGGTATTCCATTTTGATGAACTCGCCGCGGCGGCGGGTGGTGATGTCCATAATCGGGCCAATGTAATCGGCGGGGGTGTAAATGCTCAGGTGCATCCACGGTTCAGAGATGGTTTCAAGGTAATTGGGATCGGGCATATCGGCCGGGTTGTCAATGAGGATGGTCTGGCCATCGGTTTTGACAATTTTGTACTCCACGCTGGGCGCGGTGGCCAGCAAATCCAAATCGTACTCGCGTTCCAACCGTTCCTGAATGATTTCCATGTGGAACAGCCCCAAAAAGCCCACCCGAAAGCCAAAACCGAGCGCCTGGCTGCTTTCCGGCTGGTACACCAGCGAGGCATCGTTGAGCTGCAACTTTTCCAGCGCGTCTTTGAGCAGGGCGTAATCTTCGGCTTCGGTGGGATAAAAACCGGCAAAAACCATCGGTTTGATCGGCTTGTAGCCGGGCAGCGGTTTTAAATCGACGCTGCCATCGGCGGCGGCCATCGATTTGAGGGTGATCGTGTCGCCCACGCGCAGATCTCGAATGGTTTTGAGGCCGGTGGCCAAATAACCTACTTCGCCGGCCACCAGCCGGTCGATGGGTTTCATGTTGGGCTTGAACACACCAAATTCCAGCGGCTCAACCACTTTTCTGGTGGCGATCAGATAGGGCGGATCACCCTTTTGAAGCTGGCCATCCACCACGCGAATGTAGGCAATCACGCCTTTGTAGGCATCGTAATGGCTGTCAAAAATGAGCGCCCGCAGCGGCGCATCGGGGTTGCCCCGCGGCGGCGGAACTTTTTCAACCAGCCGTTCCAGCACTTCCTCAACGCCCGCGCCGGTTTTGGCGCTGACCGGCAGCACATCGAGCGCATCAATACCGATGAGGTCTTCAATTTCCTGGGCTACCTCGTCGGGCCGGGCCGATTGCAGGTCAACCTTGTTGACCACAGGGATGATTTCCAGGTTGTAATCGAGCGCCAGGTAGAGGTTGGCCAGCGTTTGGGCCTCGATGCCCTGCGTGGCGTCAACCACCAGAATGGCCCCCTCGCAGGCAGCCAGCGCCCGGCTCACCTCGTAGGTAAAATCAACGTGGCCGGGGGTGTCGATCAGGTTGAGCTGGTACACCTGGCCATCGGCGGCGGTGTAATCCATGCGCACCGCCGAGGCTTTGATAGTGACGCCTTTTTCGCGCTCCAGCTCCATCCCGTCCAGAAACTGCTCCTGCATATCCCGCTCGGAGATGGTGCCGGTTTTTTGCAGCATCCGGTCGGCCAGCGTGCTTTTGCCGTGGTCGATATGGGCAATAATACAAAAATTTCTAATATGAGTTTGATCCATCAGTTACTAATTTTCTAGGTCAGAGTTTGAATTTTAACCCGGAGATTATACAACAGAGGTCGTTGAAAGCGAAACAATTCGGTATTCTATTCAACCAACTTCCAATCGACGCGCAAAACCTGGCTGTGGCCGGCATCATCGCTACTGCAAACCGGGGTTGACGCCCAATGAAAGCGCTCGGACACCTCGCGGCCATCCTCCATCACCGTTACCGCCCATTGGCCGGCCTGCAAATCCGGCAGCGGAATCCGAAACGCCTCGTAACGGCCGTCGGCGTTGGTGCGGGCGCTAAACTCAAGATTGGTGTCGTGAATGCCCAACGCGCGCACCTCAACATTGGGCAAGCCAAAATTGTTGGCGTTTTGCACCGTCCCGTAAATGGCGGTGTAATCGCAGTTAAATTCGCGGTTGGTCCCGGCGAGCACGTATTTGATGAGCGGTTCCGGCGTGGGGGTGATGGTTGGGGTGGCGGTGGGCGGCGGCTGCGGGGTAGACGTGGGTGTGGAAGACGGCGGCGGTGTTAGCGTGTCTGTTGGCGGGGGTGTGTCTGTGGGCAGCGGCGCGGGCGTGGCAGTAAACGTGGCCGTGGCCGGAAGCGGGCCGGGCGACGGGGAAGGTGTGGGGCTGGGAGCCAGAACCACGGGTGCTGTTTCGGCGGGGAGCGATGGGGTCGATGTGAAGGTGGGCAGGGGGGTGCGGGTGGCCGCCGGCTCGGCCGGAGACGTGGCCGCCAGCGGCGCACAGGCTAAACTCAACAGCAACAGGCCCAACAAGCAGAATTTTGTGGCCGGTTGTTTGAAACGCGAGGTTGGTGAGGGCATCGGTTATCCCGGTTTTTGAGAAAATTATGACCGGGTCATAATAAATTACTTTTCCGCGGCGTAGGCCTGGGCCAACAGTTCAACCGTGTGGTAAATGGGCAGGGGCCGGCCCAGTTCGGCCAGGTGAGTGCTGATCTGGGTGAGGCAGCCAATATTACCCGACACCACCGCTTCGGCGCCGGTGGCCAGAATCCGCTCGGCCTTCATTTGTCCAAATTGACGGGCCATGTCCGGCTGCTCCAGATTATACGTACCCGCCGAGCCGCAGCACATGCCGCCATCTTTCAGCTCCAGCATCAGCAAATTGGGAATACTCAATAACAGCCGCCGGGGAGCCACACTGACACCCTGGGCGTGGAGCAGGTGGCAGGCATCGTGATAGACCACTTTACGGGCCGGCTGGGGTCCCTGCGGTCGCAGCAGGCCAAGCTCATCCAGAAAGGCGCTGATGTCTTTGACCTTGCGGGCAAATTGTTCGGCCTGCGCCTCGTCCGGCTGCCCTTTGAACAGCAGGCCGTACTGGTGCATCCCGGAACCGCAGCCGGCGGCGTTGGTAATGATCGCATCGACATCCTGCGGGAAGGTCTGTAAATTGTGCCGGGCCAGATTGATAGCCGGCTCGTCTTCGCCGATGTGCATTAAAATGGAGCCGCAGCAGCCCTGCCCGGCCGGGATAACCGTTTCGACGCCGTTAGCCGCCAGCACTTGCAGCGTGGCCCAGTTGATGCTGGGGGCCAGCACCGTTTGCACGCAGCCGGTCAGCAGGGCCACCCGCGCCCGCCGCGGCCCCCGGGCCGGATAGAACTCTGGCAGTGGCCGGGCCGGCGGCAGCGAGGCCGGCAGCAGCTCCAGCATGGCCGCCATCTGCTCTGGCAGGGCTTTTTGCACCAGCTTGCCCACCCGGCCGGTACGAATAGCCAGCCGAAAACGGTTGGGGTAGGGCAGTGTGTTGGTAATCATCGTCCGGGCCGCCCGGTCAACCAGCGACCGCTTTCGCTGCGTTTCAGTTACGGCGCGATAGCTGGCCAGCAGGTTGCCGTATTCCACGCCCGACGGGCAGGCCGGCATACAGGCCATGCAGCCCAAACAACGGTCAATATACGGTTGGGCTTCGGCGGCGGAAATATTTTCTTCCAGCACTTCTTTCATCAAATAAATTCGCCCCCGCGGCGAATCCATTTCTTCGCCCAGCATTTTATACGTGGGACAGGCCGACAGGCAAAAGCCACAGTGGACACACTGCTGCACCGCGCCGGCCATTGCCGCGCCGCGCGGACCATACCGGGTTTCATCGATGTTGTGCTGCATGGTTACGCCTCCAAAAATTTGCCGTGGGGATCAAGAGCCTGTTTAACCCGCTGCGCCAGCGGCAGCCCGGGGCGCGCACCGATGAGCGGCTGCTCAACCGACCCGCGCAGCACCAGCCCGGCCAGCCCCATTTCTGCCAGTTGAGTGTGCAGGCGGGGCACATCGGCCACGGTGACCCAGGCCACGTTGCCGGCGGCGCTGTAATGACGCGCGCCCACTCCAGGCAGGCTATCCAGCGCCGGCAGTTGTTTGGGAGCAATGGGAATTTTAACCAGCGCCTGACCGGGTTTTGCCCAGTTGACGGCGTTAATCCCGGCCCACAATGCGGCATCGGCCTGCCCCTCCGCCAGCGAAGCCTCCAGAATCGCTATTTCTGCCGCCAGAAAATCTCGCAGGCGGGCCACGCGCCCCGCTAACGCCCCCGGCGGGCCACCGAGCCGCAGCAACAATTGGACGTGCCCATTGTCACGCGGCCGCAAATCGAGCGCGTCCAGTTCGTAGGGTTTGTTGGCCAGTTTAAAGGTGGCGTGCAGCGCGGTTTCCAGCCGGGCGCAGGTGACTTGCAGGGTGACATACGCCCGGGGTCGCGGAAAAACTTTAAAAGTGATCTCGGTGAGCAGGCCGTAGCGCCCCAGAGAGCCGACCATAAATTTGGGCAGGTCAAAGCCGGCGGCGTTCTTTACCACTTTGCCGCCGCCGCGTACCAACTGCCCCTGCCCATCAACAAAACGCACCCCCAAAATAAAATCCCGCACGCCACCGTACCGAAAGCGGCCGGAGCCGCCGGTATTGGCCGCCACCGTACCCCCGAGCGTTGCTCCCTGCCCGGCCAGCAGCGGGTCAAACGGCAGATACTGGCCGTTTTTGGCCAGTTCGGCGGAAACTTCGGCCACGGGGGTAGCGGCCAGCGCGGTAAATGTAAACTCGCCCGGCTCGTATTCAAGCAGGCCGGTGAGCCGGCTCATATCCAGCGGCGTGGCCTCCGGGCCGGGGGCCGATAGCGCCGGTTTGCTGCGGCCGGCAAACGGCTGCAGCCGGCGATGAGTCTGCACAATTTCCTGCACTTCTTGCGGGTTTTGCGGTTGTAACGTCATCGTAACACCTGCGAAAAATTACGAATTACGAATTATGAATTACGAATTACGAATTACGAATTACGAATTACGAATTACGAATTACGAATTACGAATT
>CAYOXS010000008.1:3454-6936 GCA_964407935.1 uncultured Caldilineaceae bacterium | reverse complement strand
CGAATTACGAATTACGAATTACGAATTACGAATTACGAATTACGAATTACGAATTGTGAACGGCCAACTGTTTACCAATGAAAATTGGTTATTGATAATTGATAATTGGTCATTCATAATTGGTCATTCATAATTGACGGTTTATTCTCTCGAAATGATACCCTGCCGCTCCAGCGGGTGCATGCCGTGCATTTTCAGCGCGGGCGCTTCGCCGCCGGGCAGCTTTTTGCCGCGATTGGCAATCTCTTTGGGGTCGATCTGGCGGCGAATGGCGTTCATCGTTTCCAAATCGACCGGGCTGAACAGTACCGGCATGTACTCCCGTTTTTCCATGCCCACCCCGTGCTCGCCGGTAATCGAGCCGCCCAGTTCGATGCACAATTTGAGGATTTTGCCGGCCATTTCTTCGGCGCGGTCCAGCGCGCCCGGCTGGCGGCCATCGTACAGAATGAGCGGGTGCAGATTGCCATCGCCGGCGTGGAACACGTTGGCCACATCTAAACCGTACTCCTGGCTGAGTCGGTCAATTTGGGCCAGGGCTTGCCCCAGCCGGCTGCGCGGCACTACGCCATCCTGCACCACGTAATCCGGACTGAGCCGCCCCACCGATGAAAACGCACCTTTGCGCCCCTTCCAGATTCTGGCGCGCTCGGCCTCGTTTTGGGCCACCCGCACCTCGTAGGCGCCGGAATCATTGATGAGTTCCATCAACTCCTCAAACTCAAGATTAACCTGTTCGGTTTCGCCCTCCAGCTCAACAATGAGCACCGCCGCCGCGCCGGCCGGATAACCGGCGTTCACGGCTGTTTCGGCGGCTTTGATGGCCAGCTTGTCCATAATTTCCATCGCCCCCGGCAGCAGGCCAGAAGCAACAACTGTGGCCACCGCGTTGCCGGCCATTTCCAAACTGTGATAGGCAGCCAGCACGGTGCGGTAGCGCTCCGGTTTGGGCAGCAGGCGCACGGTGATTTCCAGCGCCACGCCAAACAGCCCTTCTGACCCCACAAACAGCCCAATGAGATCAGGCCCAACGCCAACGCCTTCGGCGCCGTCGCTGCCAAACTCAACGACCGCGCCATCGGCCAAAACAGCTTTGATTTTTAAAATATGGTTGCTGGTCATGCCGTATTTCAGACAGTGCGCGCCGCCGGAGTTGAAGGCAACGTTGCCGCCGATAGTGCAAACCGGCTGGCTGGAGGGATCGGGGGCGTAATAAAGGCCAAAGGGTTCGGCAGCGTGGGTAATGTGCAGGTTGACCACTCCCGGCTCCACCACCGCGAGGCGCTGTTCGGGGTCAACCTTGAGGATGCGGTTGAGCCGGTTGAGGGCGATGACCAGTCCATCCTCGATGGGCAGCGAGCCGCCGGACAGGCTGGTGCCGCTGCCGCGCGCCACAAACGGCACGCCGGCCTCGTAACACAGCCGCACCGTGTCAATGACTTCCTGCGCGGTTTCCGGCAGCACCACCGCCGCCGGTTTGCGGCGGAAAGCCGTCAGCGCGTCAGACTCATAGGGCAGCAGTTGCACCGTTTTGGTCAGCAGCCGCTCGGCGGGATAAATCCGGCTCAGCGCCTGAAAAAATGCAGCGGTCTCCATTGACGTACCTCCTTTGAAAATAGCGCCGCAGGCCGGGGGGCTTGGGGGGTAGCTCCCCCCAACCACAATTTTCACCTGTGCCAGGTACGGGCATTCTTGGTGTCGAACCCCCGATTCTGTCGGACTCCCTTGAACTACAATGACGAATGACGAATTGTAAACACCCGCCACTCGCTATTCGTCATTCGTTTTACAACAGCGGCATCTGCCGCTTCACTAACTGAATCGCAATGCCCCACGGGTCGCGAACAAAGGCCAGTTTGTCGCCGGTGGGGGTGGTGGCCACGTCGCCAAAGGCGGTGGCCCCGGCGGCGATGAGCCGCTCGCGCTCGGCGTCCATATCGTCCACGGTAAAGGCAATGTGGAAGGTTACGGGGTGCATATCGCCATAATTGACGTGCTGGCCCAGCGGATTGTTAAACACTTCAACCACAGTTTCGCCGTTGTCATCGGCCAGAAAAGTTTCGTAGGGCGGTTCGGTGCGGGCGCGGGCAATACGCAGGCCCAGATTGGCCACGTACCATTGGGCCAGGGCGCGCGGGTCGGCAACGTTTACGGCAAAATGCTCAATTTTCATTGCATTATCCTCTCTTTGGGGTGGGTTTTAGAAGGGGTAATACGAGTATAGCATGTCACCGCTTCACAATCAATGCTTTACCTTTATAATTGCCAATCCCCGGCCCAAAATTCTTGATTGCCGCACAATGGTGTAGAATAATTCCCGGTATTTTATTAGTTTTAGGAGCAACGGATGCGGCTGCCCGAACCGGAACATCCGGCCTGGCTACAAGTTATTTCCGGCGAAACCATTCACCCGTACGAGTCGCTGGCCACCAAAATTATTCTGGGCCGGCTGAATTTGAAATTTCGCCAGGACTCATCCCCGGAAGCTACCCGCCAATACATTCAGGAATTGCGCGGATATTTTGCTATGAATTTACGCTTGCCCAAAGTTAAGGCCGACCTGGCCCGAATTTTTGACAAAGGAGCTGCCCAATGACCGAGGTGATACATCGGGTGGATCAGGTTGCGGCCTTGATTCAGCAGGGTAAAAACTTGCTGCTGGCCGGCGATGAAACCGTGCTGAGCCAACTGCCGCCGGGCAACTGGATTGGCGGCACCATTCCCTATTTTGTGGGGCAGGCCGGCGGCGTGTTCACCAGAGACCAGATTTATGTAACCCAACTCCCGGATTTTGCCGTGAACGCCGCCGTAAAAAGCTACGATGAAAGCGGCATTCGCCAGATTTACCGCGACGCGCCGGCCAACGGCTTTAGCGTCATCATCATCCCGGCCCACAGCGGCATCCATTTTTCATTTGCCCTTAATTGCCACAATTACCCCGGCTTTGCCACCCGACCGCTGATTGGCTGGGTGTCCGGCATTTCATTGGATGAGCTGGAACCGGTCTCGGCCAAGGTTTTTGATGGCGTGGCCGCGGCCGGCTACCCCAACCGGGCCGTGGTTTTTCACGTTGAACTGCCGCCGCACAAAATCGCCGATGTCCAGATTGTCAACTTTTTCCAGCCCGGCGATGGCGACACCCTGACCTTTACCCGCGACGGCTTTAGCGCCAAAACGGTGCTGGTTAACGGCCAGCCGGCCATTGTTGTGGATTACCTGGCTCGCAACCGGATTGACACCAAACTGCCGCTGGTGGCCGATATGTACGGGGCCATGATCAATACCAGTTTTAAAGCCATCAACATTGCCGAACAGCGCGTCGATTTTTACGCGCCGGTGTTTGCCGGCGTTGAGTATAAAATTGCCCGGCCGGTGGATAACTACCTGAAAAACTTTGAAACCCTGCTGCCCAAAAACGTGAGCGACCGCATCTTTTTTGCCTGCAACTGTGTGTTAAATTACGTGTACGCCGAATTGCAGGG
>CAYOXS010000008.1:0-3354 GCA_964407935.1 uncultured Caldilineaceae bacterium | reverse complement strand
GCATCTTTTTTGCCTGCAACTGTGTGTTAAATTACGTGTACGCCGAATTGCAGGGCAAAAAAATGGCCGGCATCACCGGGCCAATGACCTTTGGTGAAATCGCCTACCAGCTTTTAAACCAGACAATGGCTTACATTACTATTGAAAATCTAAAGTAGGCCAACTATGTCCCGCCTGTCCGTTCAAAAAACAGCCGCCTCCCAACCGTGGAACCAGCACCCGCCCAGCCTGGCCGCCCTGCTCGATGTCTCGCGCAACGTGGCTTCCACGCTGGAGCTGGAAACGCTGCTGCGCCTCATTTTAGAGCAGCTCAAAACGGTCATCGATTACACCGACAGCGCCATTTTAACCATTGAGCCGGGCGGCGGGCTAAAAATTGTCGCCCGCCAGGGCGAGTTACCCCACACCCACCCCCTCGACGCCTGTTTTTCGGCCCAAACTTTAAAAGAGCACCCGGAACTGTTCAATATCCGCAAGCCGCTTATTTTTGCCGATACCCGGCTCGATTCGGCCCTGTTCCGCACCTTCCGGCGTCTCAGCCAGCAGTGCGGGCTGGATTTAAGCCGGCTGCGCTCGTGGATGGGCGTGCCGCTGATTGTCAAAGAGCAGTTGATTGGGCTGCTCAGCATCGGCCACACCCAGCCCAACCACTACCCGCCCCATTTTGCCGAACTGGCCATGGCCTTTGCCTGCCAGGCCGCCGCCGCCATCGAAAACGCCAGCCTCTACTCCAAAGCCAAACGCCACGCCGACGAAATGGAAACGCTGCTGGCCATCCAGAGCGCCATCATCAGCCGGCTGGACTCGGAGCGGGTGCTGCAACTGGTGGCCGACGCCGCCTGGCAATTTACCGGCACCCACCTGAGCCTGGTTTATTTAGTTGATGGCGACTCGCTGCGGATTGCCACCATTTCCGGGCAAACGGGCCGTGAAAAGCTGCTGGGCTACGCCATCCCCCTGGCCCGGTCGGTGGCCGGCAGTTGTATCCGCACCGGCGAGTCGATGATTATTGGCGATACCCACAACGACCCGCGCATTTACCCCGATATTACCCAGCGGCTGGGCATGCGCTGTTATATGACCGTGCCGCTGCACGCCAACGACCAGCCTATCGGCGTGCTGGCTGTAGCCAATGAAGAACCCTTTTCGCTGGGCGCGGAACAGGAGCGCATTTTGCTGATGCTGGCTCCCACCGCGGTGATGGGGCTGGAAAACGCCCGCCTTTACCGCGAAGAGCACCAGCGCCGCCTTGAAGCCGACCGCCGCCGCCACATCGCCGAAAGCCTGCGCGGCATCCTGACCATTTTAAATACCAATGGCCCCCTGGCCGAAGTGCTGGATACTATCGCCGTGCAGGCCAGCAAGCTGCTCGACAGCCAGGCGGTGACCATTTGCGGCGCGCCGGAACCGGACGACGGCATGCGCTACCTGGCCACCTTTGGCCTGCCGCCAGACATTGCCGCCGCAGCCGGTAACAGGCTGGTTTCGCCGGACTTTTTTGGGCAACCCGGCAACTCGCCGCAGCCGGTAGCTTTCACCGATCTCAGCGCGGCGCTGGCCGGCCTGCCCACCGCTAACGCCGATGGCGCTTTTTTCAGCCGGCTGGCCGGCCCGTACCGCTCACTGCTGGCCGCGCCGCTGGTGATCAAAGGCAATTTGTTTGGCCAACTGCTGCTGTTTCACCAGCAGCCCCGGCAGTTCACCGCCACAGAAATTGAACTGGCCGCCACCTTTGCCGATCAGGCCGCGCTGGCCATTGAAAATGTGCTGCTCAAAGCCCAGGTTGAAAAAACAGCCGTCGCCACAGAGCGCAGCCGGCTGGCCCACGAACTGCACGACTCGGTGACGCAAACGCTGTTTTCGGCCAACCTGATTGCCAAAGTACTCCCCCGCGTGTGGGACAACCGGCCCGCGGAAGCCCGCGCCGGCCTGGATGAACTCCAGCAACTCACCCGCGGCGCGCTGGCCGAAATGCGTACCCTGCTGCTGGAACTCCGGCCCACCGCCGTGACCGAGTGCGGGCTGGATGTGCTTTTGCAGCACCTCACCGCAGCCATGTCGGCCCGCACCCGAGCGCCCATCAACCTGCACACTGACGGCGAATGCAGCCTGCCGCCGCCCGCGCAACTGGCGCTGTACCGCATTGCCCAGGAGGCGCTCAACAACGTGGCCAAACACGCCCGCGCCGAACAGGTGACGGTCTCGCTGCGCTGCTCGGCGGGCGGGGTTGAGCTGGAAATTTCTGATGACGGGCTGGGCTTTGACCCCGCCGCCATCCCTCCGGATCATCTCGGCGTGCGGATAATGGGCGAACGCGCCCAGTCCGTTGGCGCAACGCTGCGCGTGCAAAGCAGCCCCGGTGCGGGCACTCTGGTGATGGTGCGGTGGACGAGTGACGAAGGACGAAGGACCAACGACGAAAGACGAAAGACAAACGGCAAATGACGGTTCACGCAATACGCAACACGTTCACCGGCTAATTATTTTTTTGGAACTGCCTTATTGGAGAAAGAGAACAGTATGGTTGCTTCACCCCCAATCCGGGTAATGATTGTTGACGACCACACAGTTGTGCGCCGGGGTTTAAAATTTTTCCTACTGGCCTTTGACGACATGGAATTGGTGGGCGAAGCCGACAACGGCGAGGCCGCCGTGGAGTTGTGCGGCCAGCTTCAGCCGGATGTCATTTTGATGGACATGAAAATGCCCGGCATGGACGGCGCGGAAGCCACCCGCAAAATCATCGAGCGCCACCCCCACGTGCAGATTATCGCCCTGACCAGCTTTAAAGACGAGGCGCTGGTGCAGGGCGCGCTGCTGGCCGGCGCGGTCAGCTACCTGCTCAAAGATGTCACCGATGACGAGCTGGCCGAGGCCATTCGCTCGGCTTATGCCGGGCGGGCCACCCTGGCCCCGGAGATTGCCCGCGCGCTGGTGCGGGCCGCCGCCCAGCCGCCCGCTCTGGGCAGCGACCTGACCGGCCGGGAGCGGCAAGTGCTGGCCCTGATGGTTGAGGGGCTGAGCAACGTTGAAATTGCCAAACGGCTGGTTATCAGCCGTTCCACGGCGCGCTACCACGTAAGCAACATCCTCTCCAAACTGGGCGTGGCCAACCGCGTCGAAGCCACCGCCCTGGCCATCCAGAATAAGCTGATTTAACTTAAGTTGGGACTCACCCCTCATCCCCCCAACCCCCTTCTCCCTCAGGGAGAAGGGGGAGAAAAGAGTTTTGGGTGTAGTTTGGGCGGCATAGCCGCCCAAACTACCCGCCTTTAATTTGTACCCCTCCCCAAAAAAATTGGGGTGGGGGGGGGGGGGAGGGGGAAAAAACGCCACGTTTTGAAACCTGTCCGC
>CAYOXS010000007.1:14825-43271 GCA_964407935.1 uncultured Caldilineaceae bacterium | reverse complement strand
CCTCGCTGGCGCTGACAATCCGGCCTTTGTCGTTGCTTTCCAGCGCCTTTTTCACGTCGGCCGCTTTGGCTTCAACTTCGGCTTTCAGCGTCGCATCAACTTTATCGCCCAGTTCGCGGATGGTCTTTTCGCTCTGGTAAACCAGGTTATCGGCCAGGTTTTTGGCTTCGATCAACGCTTTGCGCTCGCGGTCGGCCTCGGCGTTAGACTCGCTTTCGCGCACCATCCGGTCGATTTCACCCTTGTTGAGGTTTGTGCTGGCGGTAATGGTGATTTTCTGCTCTTTGCCGGTGGCCTTGTCTTTGGCGCTCACGTTCAAAATGCCATTCGCGTCAATATCAAACGTCACTTCCACCTGCGGAATACCGCGCGGCGCGGGCGGAATGCCCTCCAGCCGGAACTTGCCCAGCGTCATATTGTCGCCGGCCATGGCCCGTTCACCCTGCAAAATGTGGATGTCAACGGCGGTCTGGCTATCCTCGGCGGTACTGAAGACCTCGCTTTTGCGGGTGGGGATGGTGCTGTTGCGCTCGATGAGTTTGGTCATCACCCCGCCCAGCGTTTCAACGCCCAGGCTCAGCGGCGTCACGTCGAGCAGCAGCACGTCTTTCACATCGCCGGCCAGCACGCCGCCCTGAATGGCCGCGCCGATGGCCACCACTTCGTCCGGGTTAACGCCTTTGTGCGGCTCTTTGCCGCCGGTGAGCTGCTTCACCAATTCCTGCACCATCGGCATCCGGGTTGAGCCGCCGACCAACACCACTTCGTCGATCTGGCTGGCGCTGACGCCGGCGTCTTTAAGCGCCTGCTGGAACGGCGCTTTGACGCGCTGCAACAGGTCGTCGGTAATTTGCTCAAATTTGGAGCGGGTCAACTTGAGCTGCAAGTGCTTGGGGCCGCTGGAGTCGGCGGTGATGAACGGCAGGTTGATCTCGGTTTCCATCACAGTCGACAGCTCGATTTTGGCTTTTTCGCCGGACTCTTTGAGCCGCTGTAACGCCTGCTTGTCTTTGCTCAGGTCGATGCCCTGCTCTTTTTTGAACTCGTCCACAATCCAGTCAACCACGCGCTGGTCCCAGTCGTCGCCGCCGAGTTGGGTATCGCCGCTGGTGGATTTCACCTCGATGAC
Source organism: uncultured Caldilineaceae bacterium (assembly GCA_964407935.1). Taxonomy (GTDB): domain Bacteria; phylum Chloroflexota; class Anaerolineae; order 4572-78; family J111; genus J095. Next base: position 42,142 of record CAYOXS010000007.1, on the reverse strand, counting down.
GCCATCGCCCACTTCCAGCACGCTCACGTCAAAAGTGCCGCCGCCCAGGTCAAACACTAAAATGGTTTCGTCCTCTTTTTTGTCCAGCCCGTAAGCCAGCGCCGCGGCCGTCGGTTCGTTGATGATACGGCGCACGTTCAACCCGGCAATTTTGCCGGCGTCTTTGGTGGCCTGCCGCTGGCTGTCGTTAAAGTAGGCCGGCACGGTAATCACGGCTTCGGTGACGGTTTCGCCCAGGTAGGACTCGGCATCAGTTTTGAGCTTTTGCAGCACCATCGCCGAAATTTCCTGCGGCGTGTAATTTTTGTTCATCACCGGAATATGAATGCGCGGGTCGTTGTGCGGCCCTTTTTCCACTTTATACGACAACTTACTCAAGTCGTGGGTAATTTCGTCAAAGTTGTGGCCAATGAGTCGCTTGGCCGAGTAGACGGTGTTGTCGCTGTTGGTCACGGCCTGTCGTTTGGCGGTTTGGCCCACCAGCCGTTCCTGGTTTTTGTTAAACGCGACCACACTGGGAGTGGTGCGCCCGCCTTCGGCGTTGGCAATAACCACCGGATCGCCGGCTTCCATCACCGAGACAACACTGTTTGTGGTTCCCAGGTCAATCCCAATTATTTTCGCCATCAGATAAAATCTCCTTTACACAAAATGTTGCCAACCTGTGAAGAGCATTCACAAGCCAATTTCTCAATAGCAACCGCATTATAGCGGCCGAGTGTTAGAATTGTGTTTGAGGATTTGTTGGAATTGTGTAAGAGGCCGCCTGCCGGTACACGTGAAAGGCGTGTGTCACCACTCCGGCGCTCCAGGTGAGGGGCGCCTCGGCGGTGTACCAGCGGGTAGAGAGCACCTGCCCGGCGGGGTCGTACACTTCGTAAACCGCGCCATCGCGCACCACCACCCGCGCCAGCCGATACAGCAGTTCTTCGGCGCGGGCCAGCCGCCCCAGCCGGGTCAGAGCGATGACGTGCCAGCCGCCCAGCCACAGCCAGGCGGCGCTGGTGTGATAGTGGCCAATCCCGCTCAACCGGTTTTCCAGAGCAATGAATCGGGCCGGATAAGCGCGGTGCGTCACCTGCGTGGGCACCGGGTTGGCCATGCGGAACTCATCCATTTTGGCCAGAATCGACGCCGCCTGCTCCGGCGAGGCCAGCCCCCAGGCGGCGGCCAACAGGTTGCCGGCGCTGCTCAGCATGTCAAACTGGCGGCTGACCACAAAATAGCCCAACCCGTCGCGCCAAAAATGCGCGTTGACCGATTGTTTGACCAGTTGCGCCCGGCGCTCAAACCGCTCGGCGGCGGCGGGATAGCCGTAACGATGCGCCGCCTCGGCCAGATCGTGCAGCGCCTTCCAGTAGACCACGTTGGGGTACAGCACCTTGCCGCGCCGGGCCACGCTGTCGGCCCAATCGGCAAAATCAGCCTGATGCAACAGGCCATCGGCTTCGAGCGCGTGAGCCTCAATCCAGTTGATGGCCCGCACCAGCGCCGACCAGTGCACCCGCACAAAAGCGTCGTCGTGGGCGTGGCGGGCGTAATTGAGAAAAGCGATCACCAACAGGGCATTGCCATCCAGCGAAATGGTGTTGTGCGCGGTTTTGTACTTGGCCCGCAGCGGGGTGTGGCTGGGCTGCTCGCGGCCCAACAGCGAATGCAGGTAGCGATTGAGCACGCTGGTGGAGTGGATTTTTACGGGGAATTGGCCAGCCGGCGACTGAAAGACCAGAAATACTTCCAGCGTTTCTTTCACCGCCTGCAACTGGCCCAGATCGATAAGGCCAAAGCTGGCAAAGCCAAAATCTCTGGCCCACGGCTCGCGAAAGTTACGCCGCCCGGCGCACAACACCAGTTTTTGGCGGCCATTGGGCAGCCGCCGGGCCTCAATACCGCCGAGCAGGTTGGCGGCGGCAATCACTTCGGCTTTCATTTCCAAACGCTGGTGGGCCGCCAGCTCTTCCGGCAGCGAGGGCGGCAGCAGCCGCGGCTGGCGCAGCAGTTGCCGCCAGTAACCGGCCGCCTGCCACAGCACGTAACCGGCCGCGGCCAGCAGGCCGGCAAATGCCAGCCGGCGGAGTTTGGGCATAACAAGACCTGCTACATCCGGCTGCGAACTTTGCCCAGCCCGCGCAGCACCCGCTCCGGCGTGAGCGGGAATTCGTCAAACCAAACACCGATGGCGTCAAACACCGCCGCAGTGACAGCCGGAGCGTAGGGCAGGTAGGGCATTTCGGCCATACCGCGCACGCCGTACGGCCCGTCGGGGTGGGGGTCCTCCACAATGATCGAATCGACCCGTTTGGGGATGTCGTACACGCCGGGGATGAGGTAGGTGCTGAGGTAGGGGGTCAGCACCCGGCCTTTTTCGGTGCGAAAATCTTCCAGCACGGTGTAGCCATGGGCCTGCACAATACAGCCCTCAATCTGGCCAATCACATTTTCCGGGTTGATGGCCTTGCCCACGTCATCGGCGCAAACCACGCGGTCAACGGTGATAAAGCCGGTGTCGGTGTCTACTGTCACCTCCACCATTTGGGCCACGTAGCCGTAGGCAAAATTGGGCACGCTGTACCCGGTTTGCGGATCGAGCTTGGTGGTTTTGGGGGCCAGATAAGTGGCCTCGGCCAGAACGGGGCGCTCTTCATTTTGCCATTTACGCAGGGCAAATTCGGCGGCTTCTTTAACGGCATTGCCGGCCATAAAGGTGAGCCGCGAGGCGCTGGCGCTGCCGGAGCTGTCGGCCACGGCGGTATCAGACACTTGCAGCGTGACCCGGTCAAAGCTGATGCCGAGCGTTTCGGCGGCAATCTGGGCCATGGCGGTGTGATGCCCCTGGCCTACGTCGGCGCCGGCAATGCGCAGCACCGCCTCTTCGATTTCGGCCGCGCCGCGCAACTCGATAGCGGCCCAGCTATTTTCGGGGTAGCCAAAACTAAAGCCGATGTTTTTGTAACCGGCGGCAAATCCCCGCCCTTTAACGTAGCGCGGCAGCTCCTCCGGCTGGTCGGGGTGGTTTTCACCGCGCCGGCCATTATACGACCAGTTGCCCTTCCATGCAGTTTCGCGGATAACCTGGGCCATGCTCACCCCGCCGGGGATGGTGGTGCCCACCGGCAGCAGTTTATCGGCATCGAGCGCGTTTTTGAGCCGGATTTCCACCGGGTCCAGCCCCAGTTTTTCGGCCAGCTTGTTCATTTGCATTTCGGCGGCAAAGTGGGCCTGCGGCCCGCCAAAGCCCCGAAACGCGCCGCCCGGCACGTTGTTGGTATACACGGCATATGCATCGGTTTTAATATGCGGGAATTCGTACGGGCCGTTGCAGGTGATCACGGCATTGCCCAGCACTTTGTTACTGGTGTACATATACGCGCCGCCATCAGCGACAATTTTGGTTTCGGCGGCCACCAGCGTGCCATCGGATTTGGCCCCCCATTTGACGTAAATGGTCATCGGGTGGCGCTTGCAGTGGCCAATAATCGATTCTTCGCGGGTCCAGATAATTTTCATGGGGCGGCGATTACCGTGGCGTTCGTAGCTGCGCAGCACGGCCAGCGCCAGCACAATCTGCACGCTCATATCTTCCCGCCCGCCAAACGCCCCGCCGATGGCATCGTACACCACCCGGATTTTTTCGGGCGGCACATCGAGGGCGTGAGCAATTTGCTGCTGGTCTTCCCACGTCCATTGGCCGGCGCAGTGAACAGTGATGCGGCCTTCGTCGTCAATGTAGGCGGTGCCGGCTTCCGGCTGCAAATAGGCGTGCTCCTGATAGGGGGTCTGGTACATGCCTTCGATGATAGCGTTGCACTGGCTCCAGGCGTTGTCAATATCGCCTTTGCGGATGCGCATATATTCGGCCACGTTGTTGGGCACGTTGGGGTGCAACTGCGGCGCTTTGCCCGACATCGACTCCAGCGGGTTATCAACAATGGGCAAATCTTCGTAGTCCACCTGAATCAGGTCGCGGGCGTGGGCGGCAATTTCTTCGGTATCGGCAATGACGATGGCCACGTTATCGCCAATAAAGCGCACCACATCGCCGCCCTTTTTGTTGGAGCCGGGACCGCATAACACCGGCTGATCCGGCACTTGCAGGCCGTACTGGTTCACCGGGACATCGGCGGCGGTCAGCACGTCCACTACGCCCGGCAGGGCTTTGGCCGCGCTGGTATCGATGCTTTTGACGCGGGCATGTACCCGCCGGGCAAAGAGCACCTTCACCCAAAGCTCGTTGTCGTGGTTGCGGTCGCCGGGGTAAAGCGTAACGCCGGTGGCTTTGCCTACCGCGTCAACCCGTTGAATGGATTGGCCAATGGTTTGGTGTTGTTGAGTCATAGTTTTATCCAGAAATCAGATTTCAAATACCAGAATCCCGATGCGATTCTGACACATATTGATAATCGTTCAGTACTTTCTTCACTTTTCAGGTTCTATTGACATTTGACGCAACCGGTCATTCTGAGGAGCGTAGCGACGACCTGTGCCCGTTAGGGTAAGAATCTCTGGTAATGTGACCGTAATAAACTGCAAATCAGAGACTCTTCGCCTTCGGCTCAGAGTGACACAATCCGAAATGTCAGTACGCCTGTTACCCGTGGCTGGCCGCTTTTTCCAGCGCCTGCAAAATTTTGTAGTAGCCGGTGCAGCGGCACAGGTTGCCGGTGATGGCCTGTTTCACCTCGTCCGGGGTGGGGAACTGGCGCTCGTCCAGCAGCGACGCGCCGCTCATAATAAAACCGGGCGTGCAGTAGCCGCACTGTACCGCGCCCTCTTCCACAAACGCCTGCTGCACCGGATGCAGTTGGTCGCCCTGGCCCAACCCTTCGATGGTCACAATCTCCGCGCCGTGCGCCCGCGGCGCGGGCACCATGCAGCTCATCACGGCAATACCATCGAGCAACACCGTGCAGGCGCCGCATTCACCTTCGGCGCAGCCTTCTTTGGTGCCAATCAGGTTGGTGTTTTCGCGCAGCAGCCGCAGCAGGGTTTTGTGGTTGGCCCCGTGGATGGTGTGTTCCGCGCCGTTAATGGTGGTCACAATCGGCTCATCGCTGTCACGGGAATGGACAAACGAGCGGGTGTGGCCGGTGGGAAAATGGCCGTCGGTTTTGCCCCACAGCATCACCGGCCGGGTGGGCATGGTTTCGTTTTCTGTGCCATTGGCCAGCGATTCCAGCGCGTGGCGGGTGAGCGTGGCGGCCATGTAGCGCCGGTACTCCGCCGAGCCGCGCACATCGCTGATGGGGGCGATGGTTTGCGCCGCCAGATCGCCGGCATGGGCAATCACATCAGGGCGGAGCACTTTGCCGGCCAAAAAACGCTCGGCGTTGACGGCACGCACAATGGTTGGCGCAACGCTGCCCAGCGTAACTCGCGCTCCGGTCACGCTGTCAACCAGCAAATTGAGCACCACAGCCACATTGACCACAGAAATGGCCTGCGCCCGGCGCAGCCCCAGTTTCAAAAATGTGCCAACCTGATCGCCCTTTAACGCCGGAAAGAAAATATCGACAATCATTTCGTCCGGTTCGAGCGCGGTTTTGCGCACGCCCAAAAAGAACTCCTCAAACGAGAGGGTGCGCTCGCCGCGGGTGCTGCGCAGCGTTACCGCAGCGCCCAGCGCCCACAACGGGGTGATGGTATCGTTGGCCGGCGAGGCGGTCACCAGATTGCCGGCCACCGTCCCGCGATTGCGAATTTGCGGCGCGCCGATTTCCCAGCAGGCTTTGGCCAGCGGAAAGGCCCGGTTAACGCACAGTTCTGAGCCGGCCACCTGGTTGTGAGTGACCAGCGGCCCCAGGTGGATGTTGTCCTGCTCGTCGTGGTAAATGGCATCCAGGCCGGGGATACGGCTAATATCGATGACAATGGCGGGCGAGCGAACACCGCGTTCAATTTCAACAATCAGGTCCGTGCCGCCGGCGATTAATCGGGCATCGCTTTTATGCCGGGCCAGTAATTTGAGCGTTTCGCCAACTGATTGGGGAGAATAGTAAGATTGCCACATAATCTTTTCCTGAATGAGTTTTAAAAAGCCCCTGTATTCAGGGGCCGGAGGTTTGTCGCCATTGAACACGTAAATATTGGTGAAAATTATAATGCCGACGCGCAGGTGAGTCAATCGCTGCTAACGCGGCACGAGTTTACCCGCCACCAAACTGGCCGCCAATGTTTTTTGGCCGGCAGAGATAAAATCCACGGTAATCAGGGTGTCGCCGTTGCCGGGTGCGGTTGAAACCACCACCCCCGGGCCAAACGCGGCGTGCTCAACCGCCATACCCGGTAAAAAATTGACGGCCGGCGTCTGCGCCGGGTCAACCGGTTCCGGCTCTGACATGCGGTACTGGCGATCCGACCACAAATCGGCGTAGAGGGCCAGATCAGCCGCGGTTTTGAGCTTCAGCACAATGGAACTGGCGGTGCGCCGGGCCTGCCGGATTTGGGATTGCAACTCGGCTGTGCCGGCCAGTTCGCTGGCCCGGCTGAGCGCCATATCGAGCTGCTGAAAAACACGGGTCACTTTGTCTGAATTAACATCAACTACCACCAGATGAATGCCGTGCTGCCAGCACACTTCAACGCGGGCATCAAACCGCACCCGCTGCTGCTCTTCCTCTTCCAGACTCAGCCGGTGGCGGCGATTGCCCTGCAGCCCTTCCAGCCGCACCGCCACGCCAATATCGGGGTACAGCAGATCCAGTTTGAGGCGGCGGTTGGTGGCCGGGTTGACCAGCCACTCCGGCGACACATTGTATTGAACCGTAAATCCATCAAAAACACGGGCGAACACCTCGCGCCAGCCGTTGGTGATTCGCCAGGCAGGAAAACTCGACATAAATTACTCCACCCACAATATCTTGGGTCACATCATAGCAGATGCACTAAAACAGGTCAACTCTTTTTGCCGACGGGGTTACGCCAAATGGCCTAGGCAATGCCGCCCATTAATTTAACCATAAATAATCGCTGGTTGGCCGATGAAATAGCCCCGGTCACCTGTTATACTGTCGCTAACAAATCGCAATAATCTTTGCGCATCTCCTTCCTTCTTTCGCCCAGGAGTTGGCCGTTCCCACCAACTCCTGGGCAAAATCTTTTAAAGAGCAGGCGACCGTGATGGTCGCCTTTTTCATTGACTCCACCTCAGGCTCGTGCTATGATGGCCTTAACAATGGCATCGGGAGGGCACCATGTACAACCAGAAAAACCATCAGTTTAATTCGTTTTACAACCATAAATTTGGGTTTCACATTACCGGCCCGCGGCAGGACGCCTTTAACGAGGTATTCCGGTTGAAGCCCAAAGTAGTCAAAACGCTCGATTTTTCGGTTGACGTGATGAAGCGCATCAAACAGGAAATCCCCGATGTGTTTTTGATTGGCCGCCTGTTTGTCCACCCGCAGGATTTTGGCCAGCTCAGCGGCGGCACGGCCCAGATGGCCCGCCAGCGCGGTGTTGAAATGGCCGAGCGTATTTTGCGCGAAGAGGCCAACCGCGACGCGCACCACATTAACGGCCGCCCCATTTTTAACGCCTGGGAGTCGTTGAACGAGGTTTTCCCCGAATGGACCGACGAAAACACCCAGAAACTCTTCGACGAATACCAGGTGGCGTTTGGCCAAAAAATGCTGGCTGCCGGCTTTGAACCCATCGCTTTTAATTTTGGGCAGGGCAACGGCCGCGGCGAACAGTGGCTGCGGCTTTACCCCGGCACGCTGGAAACCTACAAATACCTGGGCTTTCACGAATACGACTGGCCAACTATGGACCGGCTGCACAAAATCGGACTCAACGGCCCGTCTGAGCCGCAAAATCTGGTGCCGGTGGTGGGCGAAGGCCGGGGCAACGATGGCATGTGGCGCTGCCTGCGCTACCGGCGGGTGATGAACGAAGGCATTCGCCAGCGCTACGGCGACAAACACACCGTTATCATCACTGAATGCGGCATGACTCAGGGCGTGTGGGGCGGCTCGGCGCTGGACATTGGGCCGTGGGCCAAACAACTGACCGTACCCGCCGACATTCCCGGCGGCGCTGTGCCCACGCCCATCCCGGTGGATAATTACTGGCAAACCCTGCAATGGTACAACAGCGAAATTATGCGCGATGACTACGTAATGGGCGCCTGCCTGTTTGTCACCGGCGCGGCCGGCAAGGCCGAATGGGACACCTTTGAGCATTTGGGGCCAATAATGGAGCGACTGGGCGCTTTTCAAAAACAGGTTGCCGTGGCCGATCTGCCCGCCATTGTCCCCAACCCAACCCCCAGCGTGGTCAAAGGCGCAGCGGCGCAGCAACCCACCGCCGCCCCGGAAATCAAAATAGCAGCCGTGCCAGACGCCGCGCCACCGGTAGTGCCGGAACCGCCCGCCCCCGCCAAGCCGGCGCAACCCGCGCCCGTCGGACCAGTCATTGCCGCGACGGTGGTGACAAAACCGCCCGCCCCCGTCGAGCCGGAACCACCCAAACCCGCCAAACCGGAACCGCCTGCGCCCGCCTCAAAATGGGTGTACACCATCACCACCGGGCCGGGGCTGTCGCTGCTGGTTGGCGATATTGGGGTATCTAACCAGCAAATCACCATTACCAAGCCCAAAGGTGAGGTGCAGCGGGTAACCAGCGGCAGCAAAGCCGAATACGGTCGCGGCGGGTTTGAAACCTACGCGCCGGATCCCGGCAAATATACGCTTGAATTTTTGGGGGAAAAGTTTGAACTCCAGCTCAACGGCCGCTTTACCAAGGTGATGTTTGATAAAGCCACCGGGCCAGACATGGTGCGCATTAATTTTGGCTTGCGCGAAAACCGCACCACCTATCGCGTTGGCGAAAAAGTGTTTACCCGGATTCAGGTGACCAACGTGACCAATGACACGGTGCCATTTGGCATTTTGGGCCTGCTGGCCAGCAACGGCCAATTCCAAACCAGTTGGAGCGATGGCAGCATCGCCCCCGGCCAAACGTTTAACCACGAAGATGGGCTGGCCTTTAGCCGGCCCGGCCGCTACAGCCTTCAGCTTTCAATGTGTTTTGCCCGCAGAGAAGCCTGCGTCAGCGGCCAGGCCGAAGGCAGTTGGGTACGCTTCAAACCCATCCTTGAAATTGAGGTACAATAACTCAAGTTGCTATCGATTGAGCCTGACCAGAAGTAAGGAGCAGGAAATAGGAAGTAGGGGGAAAATTACCTTACTCCTTACTTCCTGTTTTTATTACCCCACATGTGCGCTGCTTCCGTAATCAGCATGCCGGCCAATATCAGGCTGCCGCCGATGATCATCCGCGCGGTAATCGTTTCGCCCACCCACCAGCCGGCCAGCGCCGCAAAAACCGGCTCCATTGCTGCAAACAGGGCGATGCGGGTGGGGGAAGCGTGACGCGACACCCAGGTTTGCACGCTCGTGCCCAGGCCAATAATCAGCAAACCGGTGCTGATCAAGCCCAGCCACAGCGCCCCGGAACTCCACGGCACGCCAAACGGCTCCCCAAAATACCAGCCAATGCTGCTGAGCAGCCCGGCTACCAGCACGTGCAGGGTTGAAAAGAGCATCACATCAAAACGGGGCGCGTAATACGAAAGCAAAATAAAATAGAGCGCCCAGCCCACGCCGCCCAGCGCCACCCAAAAATCGCCGGGAGCCAGCGCCAACTCGCCCAGACTGCCCTCCACCGATAGCAGAATTAGGCCGCCAAAAGCCAAAATTACCCCGAACACCGCCGTGCGCGTTGGTGCGCGGTGCAGCAGCAGCGCCGAAAAAATCGGTACGTAGACCAGGTTGGTGCCGGTGAGAAAACCGGCTTTGCTGGCAGTGGTAAACTGCATGCCGTAGGCCTGCACGCCGTAAGAAGCGCACAACACCGCGCCGGTGATCAGCCCCGGCAGCCAGTATGTGCCGTTGAGCGTGCGCCAACGCGGCCCGGCCAAAATAGCCAGCGTGGCCGCGCCCAGCAGCATCCGCAGAGTGTTATAAGTAAACGGGCCAACCACCTGCAAGGCATCTTTGCTAAAAACAAACGAGATGCCCCACAAAAACACCACCACAAAAAAAACCAGCTCGCTCAGCAGCGACTCGTTAATACGCCACCCGCCCGTTGGTCGGGGCAAAGCTTTTGAATTTTCCACGGCTTCCTCCAACGAAAATCAATTACGAATTATGAATTACGAATTATGAATCACCCGCCGCCCGCAACTCGCTACCCGCCGAATTTCTATCACCTGTGGCCTTTGGGTATCAGTGTCATCCCCCGGACATAAAAAAATAAAGCTCTTAAATACCGGCCATTGGCGGCGTCTAAGAGCTTCGTGGCTCAGGGGGGTGATGAACTTGGCGTTAGTTAACGCTAGAATACAACGCTTTCTTTTTCCAGCAAAATTCTGGCCTGCCCGGCATCGTGAGAAATCTGGGCTACCAGCGCCTCAATGCCGTTGAACTTCATTTCCGGGCGAAGGTACTCCACAAATTCCAGCGTGAGGGTTTGGCCGTAAATATCCTGCGCAAAATCAAAAATGTAAACCTCGACGGTGCGGGTGGTATCACCAAAACTGGGGCGAACACCCACGTTGGTCACGCTGGGGTAGCGTTTGGTTTGGCCGGAAAGGCGCACAAATGTGGCGTAAACTCCGTTAGCCGGCAGCAGCCGCTCGGGGGGGACGGCCAGGTTGGCCGTAGGAAAGCCGATAGTCCGGCCGCGCTGCGCGCCGTGAACCACCTGGCTGGTGAGCGCCGGGTAGCGTCCCAGCAAATGCGCCGCCTGCCGTACCTGGCCGGCGGCCACGTGGGTTCTGATTTGGGTGCTGCTGACCACCTGCCCATCCAGCTCAAACCGGTCAATTTCACAAACCGAGTAGTTGAATTCGCGCCCCAGCTCACGCAGCTTGTCGATATTGCCCTCGCGGTTTTTGCCCAGCGCAAAATCGTGGCCCACACAAATCTGCACCAGATTCAGCCGGCGTGCCATATCCTGCATAAAATCGCGGGCGGAAGTTTGGGCAAATTGCAGGGTAAACGGCGTCAAAATCAGCACATCGATGTCCATTTGCTCAAACAGGGCAATGCGTTCGGCCGGGGTGGTCAGATAATCCTGGCCAAAAAGATGCGGGGCAAACACGGCTTTGGGCCGGGGGTGAAAAGCAACAACCACCGTCTGCGCCTGGAGGGTGTGGGCAGCGGATTTGAGCTGGCGGATAATATCCTGATGGCCGCGGTGCAGGCCATCAAAAGTGCCAATAGTTAAAACGGATGGCCCGGACAGCCGGGCGTCGGCAAGGTTATTGATAATCTGCATCGGTTCAACTGCTCAAGAGTGGAATACCTTTTTAGGCTGCCAGCCATTATCTTCGGTACGGGCCAGAATGGCAAGAAAAGTGTTGTCAGATGTGAAAGCCGCCAGCACGTTGCCGGAGGCGGGCAGTTCCGGCAGTTCGATTTGCCGGCCGTGCCGCACGTGTTCGGCGTTGTCCGGGGCGAGCGCCACGCGGGGCAAATGGGCCACGGCCCGATCAACGGGCAGTAACGATTCGCGCCAGTTGGCCGGCGTCAGCTCCTCCAGCGCTGTGGCCTGGGCCAGCGGCCAATCACCATTGGCGGTGCGAACCAGTCCGGCCAGGTGCGCGCCTGTGCCCACCGCCTGGCCTAAATCACGGGCCAGCGAGCGAATGTATGTTCCCGCTGAACACGTCACTTCAAGAGTGAGGTCCGGCGGCTGCCAGTCCAGCCAATCGAGTTGAAAAATTGTTACCGGGCGGGGCGGAATATCGACTGTTTGCCCGGCCCGGGCGCGTTTGTACAGCGGCTGGCCGTCCTGCTTGATGGCCGAATACATCGGCGGGCGCTGCTCAATCTGGCCGGTGAAGGCGGGCAATGCGGCTTTCAGTTGGGCGGCGGTCAAACCGGCGGTATCAGTTTGGGCCAATACCTGCCCATCGGCGTCAAGTGTATCGGTGGTTACGCCAAAGCGGATCACGGCCCGGTACTGTTTGCGCGCTGCCACAATATATTCAATCAGGCGGGTGGCCTGGCCCAAACAAACCACCAGCACGCCCGTTGCCATTGGATCGAGCGTGCCGGTGTGTCCGGCCTTGCGCTGGCCGGTAATTCTGCGGATTTGGGCCACAACATCGTGCGAGGTGAGGCCCTTTGGTTTGTTGATAATCAGCAAACCCGAGACCATTACGGCGCTTCTGCATCCGGTAAATCATCGGACTCTTCTTTGATTGAGTCCAGAATCTTGTCGATGCGCATGCCGTATTCCAGCGAGGTGTCCACTTTGAAATTGAGTTCCGGGATGTAGCGCAGCGACAGGCTCTTGCGCATTTCTCGCCGAAAAAAAGGCGCGGCGCTGGCCAGGCCGGCCAGCGTTTCCTGCCGTTCGGCGTCATCGCCCAGCGTGGTCACGTACACCCAGGCTACACGCAAATCCGGGCTAACATCGACGCCGGTTACGGTTACAAAACCCAGCCGCGGATCGCGGGTGCCGTGCTGCAAAAGCTGGCTGATTTCTTCGTGCAGCAGCTCGGCCACCTGCCGCTGGCGTCTGCTGGCCATGCTAGTTCACCCGTTCCTTCACAAAGGCTTCAATGATGTCGCCTTCTTTGAAATCGTCAAAGCCGTCAACGCCGATGCCGCACTCAAAACCGGTGGCGACTTCGCGCACATCCTCGGTAAAGCGCTTGAGCGACGACAGTTTGCCGGTGTGCAGTTCTTTGCTGTTGCGGACAACTTTGGCCATGGAATTGCGGGTAATCTGCCCGTCCAAAATAATCGAGCCGGCCACATTGCCTTTGCGGCCAATTTTGAACACCTGCCGCACTTCGGCGCGGCCAATTACTTTGTCGGCGTAAACCGGCTCCAGCAGCCCTTTCAGCGCCTTGTCAATGTCGTCGATGAGTTTGTAAATGATGGAGTACTGGCGCACGTCAACGCCTTCCACTTCGGCCACGCGCTCGGCGGCGGGGTCAACATCAACATTAAAACCGACCACAATCGCCCCGGAGGCCACGGCCAGGTTAACATCAGACTCAGAGATGTTGCCGGTGCCTTCCAGCAGAATTTTGATTTTCAGGTGTTCGTCACCCAAATCCTTGAGCGAGTTGATAATCGGCTCAAGCGACCCCTGCACGTCGGCTTTGATCACCAACCGCAGCGTTTGATCGCCGCCCGCTTGCCGCTGTTTAAAGAAATCTTCCAGCGACATGGGGGCGCGGATGCTGGTTTTTTGCACGCTGGCGTGGGTTTCGCGGTAGGCAGTCACCTTGGCGCGAGCGTCTTTTTCGCTTTCGGCGGCCTCAAAAAATTCGCCGGCGTCCGGCACTTCAGACAGGCCCAAAATTGAAACCGGTTCAGACAGGCCGGCCTTTTTGATTTTTTTGCCGTTAAAGTTAAACATCGCCCGGACGCGGCCATACTGCTCGCCGACAACCACAAAGTCGCCATCTTTGAGCGTACCGTTTTGCACCAGCAACGTGGCGGAAACGCCGCGCCGTTTATCGAGCTTGCCTTCAATAACCACGCCCTGCGCCAGCCGGTTGGGGTTGGCTTTCAGGTCGGCCACATCGGTCACCAGCAGAATGTTCTCCAGCAAGTCATCGATGCCCTTGTTTTCCAGCGCGGAAAGTGGCACGCAAATGGTATCGCCGCCCCACTCTTCAACCACCAGATTGATATCGGCCAGTTCCTGTTTCACGCGGTCGGGGTTGGCGTTGGCTTTGTCAATTTTATTCAGCGCGACGATGATGGGTACTTGCGCCGCCCGGGCGTGCTCCACCGCTTCGCGGGTTTGGGGCATCACGCCGTCGTCGGCAGCCACCACCAAAATGGCCAGGTCGGTAACCTGTGCCCCGCGAGCGCGCATGGCGCTGAACGCGGCGTGGCCGGGAGTATCCAAAAAGGTGATGGATTTATCACCCAAAAACACTTTGTACGCGCCGATGTGCTGGGTAATGCCGCCGGCCTCGCCTTTAACCACCGAGGTTTCGCGGATGCTGTCGAGCAGGGTGGTTTTACCGTGGTCAACGTGGCCCAGTACGGTAACGACCGGCGGGCGGGAGCGAAGGTTGGCCGGGTCTTCGTTTTGGATGAGCCGCCGGTGCAGGGGCAGTTCGGGGCGTTCTTCGGCCACAACCTTTTCTTCGACTTTGGGCTGGACGACTTCGTAGCCCATATCCGCGCCAATAATGGAAACCGTATCAAAGTCGATGACCTGATTAATGTTAGCCATAATGCCATTGCTCATCAATACTTTGATGATTTCAATGGGGCTAATATGCATCAACTCGGCCAGACTTCTGACGGTAATTGAAGGCGGTACTTCAATTTGTTTAGACTGCGGCCCATTGCTGCCTGGTTTGGTTACAGTTTTTTCTTGAGCAATTGCCATAATTACCACCTCATCTCAAAATTATTAATTCTAAATACAAACAAACTGGCCCAACCTCGGTGAAGCCAGACAAAGAGTCATGGCGGGCGCGCAAAACACCCGGACATGAAGCCACAGCCGTTAAGACTCACGCAAACACCGCGCGCACCCAACGGCGGGCAATTTTTTAAGCGACCACTAATTCTATCGCGACCAGCAGGAGATATTTGAGGTGATAATCTTTTTAGCCAGGGGAGTTTTGGCTTTATGAGAGGACACAACCGGACACAATCCGAAGTTTTTTACCTGTTCATAAAACCCTCACCCGACAAGTTTTGTAAGTCCGAATTCACAGCTTACTAATCCTCATCACCTTAACATCCCAAAACGACTTCTCCGGGTTACTGAGTTCCGTCTTCAAGGCGCACCCTGCATATTTGAAAGTTCAGTTTCAAGAGCGCCGCGCAGCGTCTCAATATCTTCCGGTGTCACCACCGTTTTTAAGGCGTGCGACAGGCGCTCTTTTTTTAGTCCTTTCTCCAAACACTCTGACCGGCGGCACAAATACACGCCGCGCCCGTTGGCTTTGCCAGTCAGGTCTAATAATACTCTTTTTTCCGGCGTTCGCACAATTCTGACCAGCGCTTTTTTGTCCTGCACTTCACGGCAAACAATACACGTTCGCTGCGGTTTATGCTTGGGCATTATTCGTCGTATTCAGACCAGTCATCGCCGCGGCGGCTGTGTTTGCGGCGGCGTTCGGCCACAACTTCACCCAACCGCTCATCGTACACCAGCCGGCGCTTTTTGCTGCGAGCTTTCTGGCGTTCCCGCTCGCGGTCACGCTCGTCTTCATCAACCTCTTCCACATCGTCTTCGCTCCAGCCTTCGGCTTGCTTGAACAATTTGCGGTAGTCAACCGCCTCTTTTTCAAGCTCTCCGGCGGGAGTTTCTTCCTGCACAGCGGTTTTAACTTCAACTTCAGCTACTGGTTCGGGTTCTGCCAGAATAGCTTCGGCTTCGGCCATGAGATCGTCTACGGATTGAACCGCGGGTTCAGCGACAACTTCAGGTTCCGGTTCCGGCTCAACTTCGGCCACAGCTTCCGGCTCTTCGGCCAGAACTTCTTCAGCCAGCGCCGCAATATCTTCAAATTCTTCAGCCGCCAGCTCCTGCACCACGTCAGCCGGTTTGGACAGCGGTGATTTACCAATGAGAATCGCTTCGGCCTCGGCCAGAATATCGCGCGAGGCGGCGGCTTTTCTGGCAGCCTCGGCCACGGCGCGGCGTTCGCGTTCAACGGCCATCAGCGCCAGGTTAACCGCTTCAATGGCTTCACTGAGCAGATTCAACTCGCCATCAGACAGTTCAACCGCCGGTTTGGCTTTTAAAATCGCTTCGGCCATGTTGAACAGATCCATCTTATCGGCCATGCGCTCTTTGATCGATGCTTCTTCACGGGCAGTTTTGATGGCTTCCACGGTCGCTTCACCGGCGCTTTTAATATCGATGCGCCAGCCGGTGAGTTTGGCCGCCAGCCGGGCGTTTTGTCCCTCTTTGCCAATGGCCAGCGACAACTGCTTGTCCGGCACAACCACGGTGGCGGTTTTGCCGTGTTCGTCGTTCAGCATCACGTTCATCACTTTGGCCGGGCTGAGCGAGTTGGCAATAAAGTACGACAGGTCCGGGTTCCACTGTACCACGTCGATCTTTTCGCCGTTGAGTTCATTGACAATATTTTGAATCCGCGTGCCGCGCATGCCCACGCACGAGCCAACCGGGTCAACACCTTCCTGCAAAGCGGCCACGGCCACTTTGGAACGATACCCCGCCTCGCGGGCAATCGATTTGATCTCGACGGTGCCGTTGTAAATTTCCGGCACTTCCACCTCGAGCAGACGGCGGAGCATAGTTCGGTGCGTGCGCGAAACGACAATTTGCGGCCCGCGATTGGTTTTGGACACAGCCGCCACATAAGCCCGCAGCCGCTGCCCTTCGCGGTAGGTTTCGGTGGGCACCTGCTCGGAGCGGGGCAGAATGGCTTCGGCTTTGCCCAAACTCAGGGTAACCTGATGCGGGTCTACCTTGTGGACTGTGCCGCTAACAATTTCACCTTCGCGCTCGGCGTACTGGGCGTACAGGGCGTCGCGTTCGGCTTCGCGGATGCGCTGCAAAATCACCTGTTTGGCGGTTTGGGCGGCAATCCGGCCAAAGTTTTTGGGCGTGCTTTCTATCGAAACCAACTCGTCTAATTGAGCGCCCTTTTTAATTTTTTGCGCCTCTTTAACCGAAATTTCGTGGCTTTCATTTTCTACGTGTTCCACCACGGCCTTTTCAATGAAGATGAGCGGTTCGCCGGACCGCGCATCGATTTGCGCCGTAATGGATTGATTCCCGCCAAAATTGCGCTTGTAGGCGGAAATAAGCGCCACTTCAACCGCCTCGAGCACAATATCGGTGGGCAGTTGTCGTTCGTGGCAAACCTGGTTAATGGCCATCATGAAGTCACTTTTCACGATGTACTGAGCCTCCTGAACAAATCCTAAAATCTTTTTTTATAGATACTAAACAAAAAAGTGGGGGTTGCCCACTTTTTTGCCGCAACAATTAACTTGACACTGCCCAGAATTATACCACAAACATTTCTGGCTGGCAAGTGGCATTTTGGCCAAATTCAATCTTTTTGGGATGAAATTGACTCAACTTCTGCGCCCTGATAGTAATGTTTGATAATCTCGGCAAAAGTTTTGCCCTGCTCGGCAAAAACACGAGCGCCATGCTGGCACAGCCCCACCCCGTGGCCCAGTTTCTCGCCTGTGTCCGGGCAGGGCACGCCGCGCAGATAGGCCCGCGGCGAGCCGCCGGTCCACACATCCTCATTATTGCGGGTGTGGCCGCCGCAGCGCGCCGAAAACACCGCATTGACGGTTTGGTCCTGGTATCGGGCAATCAGCCCGCTGGTCTGGGCCACGGCGGCATCAGTGTTGTTATTGATTTTGCCCGGCGCATAGTGCTGGCAGTGGGTGGTGGTGCAAATATCGGCGATGGGCCGGTGGCGGGGATGCTCAACCGCGTATTGGGCGTAACTGCGCGACGCCACGGCCTGGGCTTTGAGCGCCTCCGCCGGCCAGTTGGCGGGCACCTCGCCGGCCACCACGCTGCGCAAATATTCATCGAGGGCCATCACTTTAACATTGCCGTCCTCAAACAACACCCGGATGGTATGCTCTTCTTTTTGCGGAGCAGGCCACGGCTGCAAGTCGGGTTCGGCGGTTTCCAGAATGCCGCTCAAATCGGTGGCGTCGGACGCGTAATCGGCCAGATCGACAGCCGCCGGCCCGGCCAGCGCAAAGCCGGCAAGCTGGCCCAGATGGCGGGTTAAATCCGGTATCCGGCTCCAGGCATTGAGCCGGTAGCGAAGGTTGCTGGCCGGGTCTGACCACAAAAAGTAGGTCAGGGCGATGACCCGGGAGTCGGACAGGCAGTGCCGGGCAAAGTAAAGCAGTTGCTCGGTAAAATCGGGGTCAGCCGGGCCGTAACTGCCCACCTCGTCAATAATCAGCCGGGCCTGCTGGCCGTAGCGGGTTTCAAACAATTTGAGCAATCGCTGCCAGCGAAAGGCGTACCACGATGACAATTCCGGCTCGTACAGCCAATCCGGCACAGACCCGCCGGCCGGGTAGCCCCAGTAAGCGTGAAACGTGAGGATGTTGTCAAAATAATCGCGAATGGTTTCCCACAGGTAGTCGTAGCCGGCCCAGCTTTTGAGCGGATTGCCATCGCTGTCTGGCGAGCCGTCTTCGTTATAACCAAAGGCAAAGGGCGGCGTAACCAGCCGCATTTCCGGCGCGGCGCTGCGAATCACATCGGCGGTGGTGCGCACCCACTTGGCGTACTGCTGGTAAAATTCCGGGGTGGTGTAATTAACCTGATTGGCCGGATGGGGGTCGCCATTTTCGTAGTGCATATTCAGATGGCTGGCAAAATAAATATACGGGTTGAGCGGTTTTAATTCGGCCCATTTGCTGGCCACAAACTGCCCCAGCGTTTTGGCCGATTGCAGCGGATCTTGCCGCCAGTTGTGCGGGTGCTGAAACCGCACAATCACCGGCACGTCCGGGTTGGCCGTTTTGTAGTCAAAAACCCGGTTGGCGGCCAAATGCTCGTAAAAACTGGCTACCGCGCCCGGCTGCCAGCCATACAGCTGATTCACGTCGAGGGGTTGGCCATTAGCCACCCAGATTCCTGGCCTGCGCATAATTTCCCCCTTTGGGTTGGATGAGGTGTAGAAAATCGCCAGCGTGCTGCTCAAATCAACTGTATTATTCCATAAATTCTTTCATTTGCAAGGATTATTTGTTTTAACCGGAAGGGGAACCGTGCCGACGCCGCCCCGGCAAATTAATCGAACGTTAATAGCCGTTTCATTTTGCTTTAATCTTGATCGACTATTATAGAGACAAGCTCTTAGCACTCAGCAATGAGTCTTGAGTGATACCCCCTCTCCCTCCCGTAAAGGACCCGTGTAGTGGCAGCACGGGTTCTTTCTTTTTAAAGAGTTTTTGGGCCAACCGTGCCAAAAGTACGGCTTTACCGCACTTGACGTGGCCTACATTTGACCGTATACTTTTTTTACCGTGGCCCTTTTTCAACCGATTGACGCCATCTTTCCCCAAAAAAATTAATTTCATCCCGGAGTAAAAATATGCCCCAACCGAATTCGTACCCTAGTTGGATTGGTCACACCATTAATGGTCGGTACAAAATAGAGTCGCTCCTGGGGCAGGGGGGAATGTCGGCAGTTTATAAAGCGACTGACCCCAATTTGCGCCGGTCTGTAGCGGTAAAGCTGATTCACCCCCACCTGTCGATAGACCCGGAGTTTGTGCGCCGTTTTGAGCAAGAAGCCGCTGCCGTGGCTCAACTGCGGCACCAAAACATCATTCAGGTTTATGATTTTAACCACGATGGTGACGTGTATTACATGGTGCTGGAATACGTTGACGGCCAAACTTTGCAGGACAAACTGCAAACGCTCAACAAAAACCACGAGCTGCTGCCGCTGACCGACACGGTCAAAATTATGGCCACGGTCTGCGACGCCGTGGCTTTTGCCCACGAACACGCCATGATCCACCGCGACTTAAAACCGGCCAATGTGATGCTCAACAAACGCGGCCAGCCCATTTTGATGGATTTTGGCGTGGCCAAAATGCTGGGCACGGCCCAGCACACCGCCACCGGCGCGATCATCGGCACGGCCATGTACATGTCGCCGGAGCAGGCCCGGGGCGACCGGCCCGACGAACGCACCGATATTTATTCGCTGGGGGTGATGCTGTACGAAATGATTACCGGCGCGCCGCCCTTTGAAGGCGAGTCGACGGTGGCCATTCTAATGAAGCACGTTACCGAACGGGTACCCGATATTCGAAACCTGAAACAGGATATTCCACCCGGCCTGGTGACGGTTGTTGAAAAAGCGCTGGCCAAAGACAGAACCACGCGCTACCAATCCGCCGCCGAACTGGCCGCCGCCCTGCGCGCCGTCGATTTGACCGAAGCGCCAACCCTGTTTGCGTTGCCCGCAGACAGCGAACAAACCCTGTTTACCCCCCCTGACCCCGATCACACCGTGCTGCAACCGTCGGCCACCAAAGCCATTCCCCCGACGCCGGTTTCGGCTTCGCCGGTAGCCGTGCCGGCTGTCGCGCCGGCAGCGCCGGTTGCTGCGCCGCCCGCCGCCAAACAAGGCGGGTTTCCCATGTGGCTCATCGGTGTTGTGGCAGTAGTGGTGCTGTTGTTGGGCGGCGGAATTGCCGCTATGTTCGCCCTCAACGGCGGTAGCGAAGCGACGCCGGCCGTCACCGCCACCAATCAGCCAACTACGGCCGTTCAGGCGGTGGTCAATACCAGCGCCCCGCCCACCGACACCCCGCTGCCGGCCACCGACACCCCACCGCCCGCCCCCACCGACACCTCGCCGCCGCCTACTGACACGCCGCCGCCGGCTGAGCCGACCACCGCTCCCACCGCCGCCGTGGCCAATGTGCTGCCCACTCCCCCGGCCGAACCCACCGCCACGCCCGCACCAAGGGACACGCCCACCCAGCCGCCGCCCCCAGCGCCGCCGCCGGGTATGGTTTTTGTGCCGGCTGGTTTTTTCCAGATGGGGTCCAGCAACGGCCAGGCCAATGAACGGCCCACCCATCCGGTGCTGCTCGATAGCTATTTCATCGACAAAACCGAGGTGACCAATGCCGCCTACCGTGAATGCGTGGCGGCCGGAACCTGCACGCCGGCCCAAAAAGCCGATGCCTTTACCATCCCCGGCTACCGCGACGACCCGGCCTTTGACAACTTCCCGGTCATTTCGGTGGATTGGGATCAGGCCCGAGCCTTTTGCCAGTTTGCCGGCAAGCGGCTGCCCACCGAAGCGGAGTGGGAATTTGCCGCCCGCGGCCCGCAAAATTTAACCTGGCCGTGGGGCAATTCATTTGACGCCAACCTGAGCGCCGCCAACTCGCCGGATGTGCAGGCGGTGGGCAGTTTTCCCGGCGGAGCCAGCCCGTTTGGGCTGTTGGATATGGCCGGCAATGTTAACGAGTGGGTGGCCGATACCTTCTCCCCCGGTTTTTACGCCGATTCCCCGCCGGCCAATCCGGCCAACACCGCCGGCGGCGATCACATTTTCCGCGGCGGCAGTTTTGCCAACCCCGACGGCGCGTTTTACACCACCAGCCGCCGCTACACCAACCCGCGCTCGTTCAGCGAGGTTGACGTTGGCTTTCGCTGCGCCGCCGATGCGCCCAACGCCGCGCCGCCCGCCCCAATAGTCGCTCAATTCTGCGGCGTCTTCGCCGAGTTCAAACCGGGCGCGCCCTGTCCGTAACAAAAAAAACGGCCTGGCGGCTAAGCCGCCGGGCCGTTTTTTTTTAACCGCGTCGCAACCGGCTGAGCGGCAGCGCCCGCCAAACCACCGTCATATCGTGCTGAGTCAGCCCGCCGATGGCCGCCAGCACCCCAAAATAAATTCCGCCCCCCACCAGCAGCGTCGCCAAAAAATTCACATCGCCGATGAACCACAAACAGCCGGCCATCACCGCCGCGGCCACGGTGGGCCGCCACACTACATCAAACCACGGCACAGGCGCCAGATGCTTGCGCACCAGCAAATAAAACGGAATCAGCAGCGCCCACTCCGAAAAAATGGTGGTGATGGCCGCGGCCCGGTAGCCGTAAAACGGAATGAACATTAAATTGGTGATGGTGTTAAACAGCACCCCGATGACAAAGGCACGGGTGAGCGCTCGCTGCTGGTTGATGGCAATCAGCACATATTGCGTCACCTGATTGACAAAACTGAACGGCAAAAACCAGATGAGCAGTTGCAGCACAATCACCGAATCGGGGATGTACTCTGGCCCGGCCAAAAACCAGATCAGCTCGTGGGCCACAAACGGCGTGCCGGCGGCCAGCGGCAGCGCCAGCAGCAGCAGCAATCGCAGGCTGAGCACATACGCCCGCACCAGCGACTCCCGCGAATCGCTGGCAAAGCGGCTCATCAGCGGGAAGATGGCCAGCGTAAAATATTGCGGGATAACGTTGATCCCGTCGATGTATTTGTAGGCGGCGCTGTAATAGCCCACCTCGCGGCTGCCCCAGATGGGCTTGAGAATGAACACATCGATGCGGAAAAAGATGGTTGAGAGCAGATGATTGAGCATCAGCGGGAAACTCTGGCCCATCATTGCCCGTTGCAGGGCAGGGTCGCGCTCAAAACTGGGGCGATAAATTTTGGTCACCAGCAGCCACAGCAGCACCGAAAACGAGACCAGATTGGCCGCCAGCGACGCGCCGGCCAGGCCGATGATGCCCCAGCCCAGCAGCAGCACCGCCGCCCCCACCGACACGCGGGTAAAGGTGGTGATGGCGCTGACCCCGGCCGGGTATTCGGCTTTTTCGTGGGCGTAAAAAATGGCGGTCAGGCCGTCGGCCAGGTTGCTAAAAAACGTGCCAATGGTAAACACGCCAATGGTGATGACCACGTCCCAGCCGGTATCGCCCCAAAATACGTACAGGGCCAGCACCGCGGCCATTACCGGCAGCGCCGCCAGCCACAAATAGCCGCGCAACATCGAGACATTGGCCAGATAACGGTTGGTTTGGCTGCGGTCGGCGGCCACGTCACGGGTCACGAGCGTGCCCAGTCCAAAACGGGTCAAAATTTCGGCCAGGCCGATAAAGGCCACGGCAAAAGCGAATTTACCGGCCCCTTCCGGCTGCAAAATGCGCAGCATCAACAGGGCAAAGGCAAAATCGATGAGCCGGTTGCTCAGGGCCATGACCATTGGCACCAAACTGTTTTTGGCCACCCGTTTAATGGCCGAGTCGCTCTCGCTTTCGCGGTAAAGTTTGCCCCAGCCCCACACGCCGGCCAAAAACAGCAGCAGCGCCGCGCTCAAAAACGAGCTGTACGCTCCCAACTGAAAACTGCGCGGGCTGTACCGAAAACGCACTTCCCACGTGCCCGGCGGCAGCAGCACCGCCCGGAACGCGCCATCCGCCCGATGAATGCGGATTTCAGATTCCAGGGTCTCGCCCCCTGACTCCTGTTTGGCATACGCCCGCCAGCCGGGGAAAAAAGTATCGGCCAGCACCAGCCAGCGCAACTGATCGGTTTGCACGGTCAGTTTTATTTCGATGGGCGTGTAGCCGGTGATCTCCACTTTGGTTTCCGCCGGGATGGGCCCGGCGTCGTTTATCGACAGGTTGCGGCCCAGCCCGTTGGTCACCGGATCGAGCAGCACTTTTTGGCGCGGGTTGAGGCTAGCCATGGCCAGTTTGAACTCGTCGCTCCAGCCGGCGCGGTCCGCCCCGGCCATAGTTTCGCCCTCCGCCACCAGAAACGCGCGCGGCATGGCATCGAGATTCTCGTACACCTTTACCTCGCCCTCGTAAGCCAGACTGTAACCGGGGTTGGCAATCGGCTCAGTGGTGAGCACGTAGCGCGCCCCCAGCAAATCCAGCAGCGCCGAATCGAGCGCGGCAAAGCCATCGTAATAAATTGGGCCGACGCGGTTAAACAGCAGATCGCCATTGGGCTGAATGAGCTGCATAAACCGGCTGTACTGGGCCGGAATGATGCTGTCGTAGCCGCGCACGTCAAACAGGTTGGCATACATGCCGGTGTTGGCCAGCAGCACTTTGTTGCCCCGCCCGCCGGGGGTATCGAAGCTGGTGATGCGGAAGTAGGGGTCGGCGGGCTGCTGCGCTTCCAGCCAACGGACCACATCCGGCTTGAAATCCAGCAGCGCCGGGTTGACCGACGGGTTGAAGCCCCAGCCGGCCAGCAGCAAATCGGCGGCGATGACGATGATCGCCAACGGAAATGAAATTTTCAATTTTAGATTTTCGATTTTAGATTTTCGATTCTCGGCCACCGCCCAATCCAAAATCCATATTATCGCCCCGGACGCGGCGACCATCACCGCGAAAATGAGCAAGTTGGGCCACTGGTAGCCAAAAAACTGGCGGCCGTCGGCGAAGGCGTTTTGGGCCAGCCCGGAGCGGTTGAACACCACCGTCGCTGCGGCGATGAACGGCGCGGGATAAACCAGCGCGGCCAGCAGCAGCGCCACGCCCGCCAAACCGGCAAAGAAAAGGATGAGGGATAAAGGCTGAAGGATACGGGCCAGAAATTCGTCCTTCATTCTTTCGCCCCTGCCCCCTGCAAGGGGGTCAGCCTTTAAATATTCCAGGCCGATGCCGGCCAGCACGGCCACGCTGAGCGTGTACGGAAAAATCCAGCGGAACGGCGAATGGAGTTGATTCCAACCGGGCAGGCCATAAAACAGCAAACCGTACAGCGGCGTGCCAAAGGCAAAGAGAAGAGAGAGGACAGCCAGCGCGGCAAAGGTGAAAACGTGTTGCGGGTTGCGGGTTGCGCCTGCGGGTGACCGACCATGGAACACGCAATACGCCTCACGCAGCGCAGCCGCCACCGCCAGCGCGGCCAGCACCAGCGGCAAAATGCCCGCGTACGCGCCCGCTTCGACGGCGGTTTTTGTGTCCCAACTGGTGCAGTTGGCGCAGAGCGGGTTGATTTCGCCGTGGGCGTTGGGGCCAAGCGGCTGCCACTGCCGGGTGACGACATCGAAATAGCCGTGGTGAGCCGGGCTGCCAAAAAAGTTGGGGATGACAAAACTGGCCACCCGCCGGGCCGGCAGCGCCCAGCCGCGGACATCGGCCAGGGTGACGGAGCTGTCGCGGAAGTTCTGGGTGACCACCTCGTACATGGGTACAAGCTGCACCGCGCCCAGCCCCAGCCCCAGCAGCACCAGCGCCAGCAGCCAGCCGGCCAGCCGCAGCGCGAATTTGGGCGTGCGCTGTCGCCACCACAGCAGCGCCAGCCGGACGGCCGCATAATAACCGCTCACCAGCAACGTGTAGTAGGTGATTTCAACGTGGCCGGCCAGCGCCTGCACGCCCAGCACCGCCGCGCCAACAAACACATACGGGATCGGCGAATAGCCGGTGCGCCCTTTTTCTTCCTGCTTGCGGATGATGATTTCGATGAAGGCCAGCAGCAGCGGCAACCAGGCCGCCCCGGCAATGATCATCGTAAAAACCACGCTGACCACAAAAAACGCGCTGAGCGAATAGGTCAGCCCGGCCGCCAGCGCCGGCCATCGACCCAGCCGCAGCACCCGCATAAAAATGTACATGTTCAACCCGGCCAGCCACAGTTGCAGCACGGTAAACCAGCCGTAGGCTTTACTCAACGGCAGCAGGTAAAAAAGCAGGCTGAAGGGGTACAGGCCGGAGTGCTGGCCGTTGGCCAGAAACGGCTGGCCGGAGAGGATGTAGGGATTCCACAACGGCAGTTGCCCGGCGCTGAGCGACTCGCGGATGAATTTTTTCCAGACGAAATTTTCAAGAATTAAATCGGAAACAAGCTGGTTTTGGGGCAGACCCACGCCGAGTTCGGCGCGGTGAGTGAGCCACGGTTCATAGGCAAAGAGGTTATCGACGGGGAGCAGCGTGTTTGGCCCGAGGGTGACCGACCAGAACAGCAGCAGAGGACACAGCAACAACACCAGGGCAGCCAGAATGTCCTGCCGGTTGACAGCTTTGAACAAGCGTCATACTCCTAAGCTTCGGCTGAGCGAGGTAAGGGGGCCGGCTGGATGTGGCGGTGTCGCCAGCGAATTTCGAACACGCGCAAAGCGGCCTCAATTTTGACCGGTACCGACATTTTGCTTTGGCCAATGCGCCGGTCTTCAAAATAAATGGGGATTTCTAAAATGCGAAATTCGAGCTTTTCTGAAACATAGGCCATTTCCACCTGAAAAACGTAGCCGTTGGAGTTAATCCGGTCCAAACCGATGCGCTCCAACGCGCCGCGCCGCCAGCATTTAAAGCCGGCGGTGGCATCTTTGGTGTGAACACCCAAAATCACGCGCGTCCAGATTGAGTTGGCCCACCAGCTTAAAAACCAGCGCCACCAGCTCCAGCGCTCATCGAGCTGGCCGCCGCCCACGTAACGCGAGCCTACGACCACATCGTAATCCTTGATGTTGGCCAGCATTTCCGGGATGTACGAAGGGGAGTGGGAAAAATCGGCGTCCATTTGCACTACAAAATCAGCGCCGTGCTCCAGCGCCCACTTGAAACCGGTAACATACGCCGTGCCCAACCCCTGCTTGCCGGGGCGATGGATTACATGCAGGCGGCCGGGGTAGCAGCGTTTGGCCAGGTCTTCGGCCTCGTCGCCGGTGCCGTCCGGCGAGTTGTCATCGACAATCAGCACCTGCAAATCCTCAATATCCAGGGTGAGCAGTTCCGCGGTGATGTTGGGCAGGTTATCGGCTTCGTTGTAGGTTGGAATTACAACTATGGTGGTCATAATATCTCTCAAAAAAGTTTATCCTGAAGCAATGCTTCAGGATAAACCGCATTATACTTGAGCTATACGCAAAGGTCAATTGGGCTGCAACCCGGGTTCATCCAATTGAATGGTCGGCCACAGAGTGGGGTCAAACTCACCGGGCCAGTCCGGCCCCAGGCGCAGCAACTCCTGCCGGATCGACTCCGCATCGGCCACCAGTTTATCTACATTGATGCCCATGCAGGCCGGCGTAAAATGGCGCAGCTTGGCCACCCCCCGATCCAGCACCTTCATCGCGCCGGGCCAGTTTTTGTTTTGCGCGTGCAGGCAGGCCACGCCAATCTGCAAAATACCCTGATACAGCAGCCGCACCGGGCCGGGTTCTTCGTTCCAGGCCAGTTCGATGATTTCGTGGCATTCAAAATATTGGCCGCGGTTGAACAGTTCGATGCCGCGCCGCACTTTGTCCGGCGCCGGCTGGCGGCACAAATCGCGGTCAAAGCGCCGTTTGTGTTTGTCGATCAAATGGGGCAGTTGGCTGGCGATGGCCCCGCGGCCGACCACCGCATCACAGCCGGCAGCCAGCGCCTTTTCGCGCAGGCTCAAATCGACGTGCGGGCCAAAACCAAGCACCGGCACCGGCCCCACTTTTGATTTTTTCACCAGCCCAATCAGCGTCGCCCAGTCAAACGCCCGGCTGAACAAATCCACAATCACCAGCACCGGCGACTGGAACAGCGCCCGGGTCAGGTCGCTCTCGTTGGTGGCGGGCAGCGGCCGGTAGCCCAAATGCTGCACGCCGGCTTGCAGTTTGGGCAAAAACATCAGGTCATCCACAATCAACACAATCGATTCGGTCATGGGCGGTATTGTAAAGGCCGGGGCGGGGGTTGTCAACGCCGACGGATTAATGAACGTGACATAATATTGTTAGACGGATTTTTCAACTTATGCTATGATTGCATTATGTCAAAAACTCGGCGGCAGGCGGTTAAACGAACAGACAAGCAGCGGGGTGAAAAGCGCATATTTTCCGTGACGCTGTTAATTTTGCTGGTGGTGCTGCTGCTGACCGGCT
>CAYOXS010000007.1:0-14725 GCA_964407935.1 uncultured Caldilineaceae bacterium | reverse complement strand
CGCATATTTTCCGTGACGCTGTTAATTTTGCTGGTGGTGCTGCTGCTGACCGGCTTTAAACTGTTCACCAGCGCCGCCGCCCCTCAGCCCACCCCAACCCCCGCCCCGGCAACCACGCCTGAAATCCGGATTCCCGCGCCGCAAGTTCCGCTTGCGCCCACTGTGGCCGCTCTCGAAGCGCGCGCCCTGCCGGTGAACAAACAATACAGCGGGCTGGTGGGCATTGTCGCCGGCCACCACGGCTACGATCCCGGCGCGGTGTGCCCGGATGGCCTGACCGAAGCCGAAGTCAATTACAACGTGGCCGTAGAAGTATCCAATCTGCTGCAACGGCTGGGGGTGCAAACTGATCTGCTCGATGAGTTTGACCCGCGCCTGACAGAATATCAGGCCGACGCCCTGGTGAGCATCCACGCCGATAGCTGCAGCGTGCCGGGCGCAACCGGTTTTAAAGCGGCGCGGGTCACTAACAGCGCCATCCCTACCGCCGAAGATTTGTTAGTTGACTGCATTAATCAGGAATACACCACTTACACCGGCCTGCCGTTTCACCCCGGCAGCATCACCGATGACATGACCAACTACCACGCCTTCAACGAGATTGCCCAGTTCACCCCCGGCGCAATCATCGAAACCGGTTTTCTACTGGAAGACCGCTACCTGCTGGAAAGCAAACCCAAAATTGTGGCGCGGGGCATCGCCGCCGGCATCCTTTGCTATCTTGATCAGCGGGCCGCGCTGCCGCAGTAAATTCAAGCCCATTTTGGAGCATAACTGTAGGGGACAAACTGTGGCTGACTCTTACAAATTCTGGAGTACAAATGGCCAAACTTGTTGAACACCGCGAACTGTGGAGCGGCATGGTTAGCCCTGACGATAACGCCGAAATCGGGGTGCTGGGCGTGCCGTTTGACCGGGCCGTCAGTTGGCGAGCCGGCGCGGCGCAAGCGCCGCAGCGCATCCGCAGTATCACCCCGCATCTGGCCTACATTACGGAAGAGGGGCTGCCGCTGACCGTGCGCGTAAAAGATTACGGTGATGTGGAACCCGATCTCGACTGGGCGCGATTTTTTGAATCGGTGGAACAAACAGCCGCGGGGATTATCGGCGGGCAGCACCGGCTGGCTTTTTTTCTGGGCGGCGATCACAGCGTAACTATCCCCCTGTTCCGGGCCTTTGCCCGCGGCGCAAACGGGCCGGTGGGCTACATTCAATTTGACTCCCACCCCGATCTGGCCGACGAATTTGAGGGCCACCGCTGGAGCCACGCCTGCACCGCTCGGCGCAACGTGGAGCTGCCCAATCTGTCGCCGGAGCATGTGGCCTTTGTGGGGTTACGTTCGTTTTTGAGCGAGGAGTTGGACTACCGCGCCGCCAACCCCAACATCGGCTGGCACACCGCCCGCGACGTTTATCGCCGCGGCATTGAAGCGGTGGCCCGCGATGTGATCGTCCAATTGCAGGGCGTCAGCGCGGTTTATATGAGCCTGGATATTGACGGCATCGATCCGGCCTGCACGCCCGGCACCGGCACCCCGGAACACGGCGGCCCGACCACCCGCGACTGTCTGGAATTTTTGCGCATCATCTTTGCCCGGCTGCCGGTGATAGTGATGGACATTGTTGAGGTCAGCCCGACGCTCGACACGGCCGATATCACCTCGCTGGCGGCGCTCAAAGTGATGTACGAGGTATTTGGCTTTGTGCAGAGCAAAGCGGCCGGGTAACAGAGTCGCAGGCGAAGACGCGACTAAAAAAGAAGGAGTCCAAAACTTTAGTTTTGGACTCCCTTTAATTAATGTCAATTTTACAGACAACACCTGTCTGCGACCCTGCTGCCCGGCAACCTGTTATTTCACCGCCAGTTTGACCGCATCCTCAAACTTGTTGATCGTTTCGTCAATAATCTCATCGGTGTGGGCCACAGACAGGAACCACGGTTCGCGGGCGTCATCCTCGGCCCAAACCCCCAACTGATACAAATTATCCAGAATGGCGGCATACAGGGCCACGTCGTGGTGCGCCAGGCCGCGCACATCGGTGATGGGCTTTTCGGTAATCAGGAAGCCCTGCATATTGGGGTGACCGCTCATTTGGTGCGGCACGCCGTATTCACTCAGCACCTCATCGAGGCCGCTCTTTAGCCGCTGGCCGCGCCGGGCCAAATCCGCCAGCACCGGCTTTTCCGCCAGCGTATCGAGCACCGCGTTGGCGGCGGCCATGGCTACCCCGTTTGCGCCAAATGTGCCGGCGTGGGTAACGCTGCCGGGGCCAATAATATCCATAATTTCGCGCTTACCGCCAAAAGCCGCCACCGGGAAACCGTTGCCCAGGCTCTTGGCATAAGTTGAAAGATCGGGGATTACGCCGTAGGTGTCTCGCGCGCCGGCGTTGCTCAGGCGAAAACCGGTTTTTACTTCGTCAAAAATTAAAACGATGCCGTACTCATCGCACAATTTGCGCAGTTGCGGCAGCAAGTCAGCCTCAGGCTCAAGGCCGGCAATGTTACCCAGGCATGGCTCCAGCAGCATGGCGGCAATATTGCCAGCTTGATCTTTAACCACGCGCTCCACATGCTCAATGTTGTTAAAGGGCACGGTAATCACGTACTCGCGGATGCCGCGGGGAATACCGGAGCCATTCTGCACCGGGATGGGGCTGGTGCGCGAACCCATCGCCGCAATTGCCGAACTGGCTGTGCTGAACAGGGCGTAATCGTGCGCGCCGTGGTAGGCGCCTTCAAACTTGATAAATTTCTCACGCCCGGTAAAACCGCGGGCTACGCGCAGGGCGTGCATGGTGGCTTCTGTGCCGGTGTTGGTAAAACGCAGCATTTCCATGCCAGGGATCATCGCCACCAGTTTTTCGGCCACCGTCACCTCCAATTCGGTGGTAGCGGCAAAGGTGGTGCCGTTTTCAATGGCCGCGTGAACGGCTTCGTTGACCCGGTCGTCGGCGTGGCCCAGAATGATTGGCCCCCAGCCCAGCCGGTAATCAATAAACTCGTTGCCGTCGGCATCCCACACACGGGCGCCTTTGCCCCGGGCCAAAACGGGGGTAGCCTCCGGCCCCCAATATCTAAAATTAGAGCTGACCCCTTTGGCCAGTACCTTCATTGCCCGGTCAAAAATGTGTTGTGCCTTGTCCCTGCTTAACATAACTTTTCTCCTTGGTAAAAGTGCCGTTGATAATTGGCAGTATACACGGATTTTTACCCAAAGTCAACGATTTTCAGCGACTTTTGTTGACAAATTCGCTGATTTAGCGTAAATTTTCTGTATTCATCGCCGATAATGCCTTGGCAGGTCTAATTCTGAAAAATCAGAAGCCTGACTTTGCGTCAAAAAGGACGGTCGATTATGGTAAATAATTCGGTTCAGCTAAAGGAAGAGTTTTTCTGGCCCAAAGTTTCGGTGTTTATTTGGGTGTGTCTGGCCTCTCACCGGCAGCGCGCCGACCGAAGCGGCAAGTTTTTAAGAATATTGGGCTACAGAATATTGAACGGCCTGACCCGAGTTATGCGCAAAGGAGCCGTACATTAGCTACGCCCGTTACAAATTAGCAGAGAATAGGCAGTCAGCACGTCTATTCTGAAAGGAGGATGCTGGAATGAAACCCGTAACCAGAAGTGCCGCACCCACGATTGAAGATTTGGATGACGTTGACCGAAAGATCATCACCTATATGCAGCGCAATGGCCGCGAATCTTTTACCAAAATAGGTGATGAAATTGGCGTCCCGTCGAGCACAGTCCGGGACAGGACCAATCGGTTAGTGGAACAGGGTATTTTGCGGATAATTGGCGTGTTGAACCCGCTTAAATCACGCCAACGGGTCATGGCCAGCATCGGCATCAAGCTGAATAACGGCGAACATCGGGCGGTAGCCAACGAGATTGCCAAGCTTGATGAAGTGACCTATTTAATAATTTGTGCCGGGCGGTTCGACCTGCTGGTAGAGGTGATTTGTAGTAACAATACTCATTTACTGGACGTGATTACAACCCTGCAAGATATGCCGCAGGTTCTTTACCTTGAAACATCTATTTATTGTTCAGTGGTAAAAGAGGTGTTTGATAACGGGCCGCTCGACCTGTAACCAACAGGAAAAGAGTTAATGTTCCGTTCAATAGATTGGATTTTATGGGGGCTACTGTTTGCTTCTGCTGTATTAGAAATTACCGGTGATCTGGCGCTCAAATGGTGGGCCGAAACCGACCGCTGGCTGGGGCTGGGCATTGGCCTCACAGCCTACACCATTGCGGTAGGGTTATTTGCCCTGATGCTCCGCCGGGGTGAACTGGCGGTGGTTTTTGCGCTGTGGATTGGCGCGGCCACCATCGGCCTGGCCATTGCCGGCTACTGGCTGTTCAACGAATTTTTATCGTGGGGGCAGTTGGTTGGCGTGGGGCTAACCCTGCTGGGCGTGGTTTTGCTCAGCGTTAAACTGTGAATATCCCCACTCACTCCCACCGTTGCCTTCGCTCCCGAATCCGGGAGTAACATCATTTTCAGGGTGCGGCGATTCTGCCGTACCCTGAAAATACCTTCTTCCCCTAAATTGACGTTTTTCTGCTTTTTATCTATTATAAGTTCTAAGGTCTGCTGCGGCTGGCCTTTCATTTAATTTACCCTTTTTCCCCACCTCCTACGCTCGATGATCACCCTGCTGTGATACTGGCGAGCCAGAAAACCAGGTTTACCGGCATGCACTGTGCAAATGCATTGCCGGGGCCGTCCATTAAACTTGCAAGCGTATCGACTGGTATCTATACCAGATGTTTTCTGTTGTTACCAAAATTCAGAAAATCTAAAGCCAACTCACCCCTGTTTGAAAGGAGACTCTCATTGTGCCTGACGTTGATGTTGAACTGATGAACGTCACAAAAATGTTTGGCGATTTTGTTGCCGTTGAAAACGTGTCGCTCAAAATCCAGGATGGCGAGTTTTTCTCGCTGCTGGGGCCAAGCGGCTGCGGCAAAACCACCTGTCTGCGGCTGATTGCCGGCTTTGAACTGCCCACCCGGGGCCAGATCAAGATTCGCGGTGAGGTGATGGGCGAAACCCCGGCCTACAAACGGCCGGTAAACACGGTTTTTCAAAACTATGCCCTCTTTCCGCACATGAGCATTTTTGACAATGTGGCCTTTGGCCTGGAAATGAAAAAAGTGGCCAACTCCGAAATCAGAACAAGGGTAATGGAGGCGCTGGAAATGGTTCGCCTGCCGCAACTGGCCGACCGCAAACCGCGCCAGCTTTCGGGCGGGCAGCAGCAGCGCATTGCCCTGGCCCGGGCGCTGGTTAACCGGCCGCAGGTGCTGCTGCTCGATGAACCGCTGAGCGCGCTGGATTTAAAGCTGCGCAAGGCCATGCAGTTTGAGCTAAAAGAGCTGCAACGCCATGTGGGCATCACCTTTATTTTTGTCACCCATGATCAGGAAGAAGCCATCACCATGTCCGATCGCATTGCCGTAATGAGCGATGGCCTGGTGCAGCAGGTGGGCGAACCCATTGAAATTTACGAGCGGCCGCACAACCGTTTTGTGGCCGATTTTATTGGCGAGACCAATTTTATTGAAGGCGAAGTGGCCGAATTTGCCGTCAGCCAAACCGTGCTCAACCTGAAGAACGGCATCAAGGTTGGCGGCCGCGCCGAGGTAGAGGTGCAGCCCGGCCAGCCGGCCATTCTGGCCATCCGGCCTGAAAAAATCAGCATCCAGCCGGCGAATGCGGCCACTATCGATGTGACCCACGTTCCGGCGGTGGTGGAAGAGGCCATTTACATTGGCACCGATACGCGCTACACCGTCCGCGTGGCCGATGCTTACGATGTGGTAGTTCGGGTTCAGAACGCGGGCGGTAGTATGGAAACCAACCGCCCCTTTAAACGCCACGATCCCGTACTGCTGACCTGGGCCACCGACAGCGCCCTGGTTTTAACCAGCTAACAGGAGCGAGCCATGCAAGCCACACGGCAAAACAGAAATATTTTGGCCTTGTTACTCTCGCCGGCCGCGTTTTGGCTGCTGGTCTTTTTTGTGGCCCCGCTGGTGATTGTGCTGGTGGTCAGCTTCAGCAAACGATCGCTGCTGGGTGTGGTTGACTACACCTTCAATCTTGACAACTATCTACGGGTGGTCACTACGCCCATCTACCTGAAAATTTTGTGGAAATCTTTGTGGCTGGCCATTTTGAATACGGCCATCTGCCTGGCGATTGCCTATCCGTTTTCATTTTATATTGCCCGCCAAACACCCCGCCGGCAAAACATTTTGATCTTTTTGGTGATGGTTCCCTTTTGGACCAACTTTTTGGTGCGAACCTACGCCCTCATTTTTATTCTGCGCGACTCCGGCCTGATCAACAATATTCTGGTGGGGTTGGGTGTGATCAGCCAGCCGCTGCAAATTATGTTCACCGAATCTGCGGTGATGATTGGCCTGGTGTACGGCTACCTGCCCTTTGCCGTGCTGCCGCTGTATGCCTCCATTGAGCAGCTTGATTTTAACTTTGTGCAGGCCGCGCAGGACTTGGGCGCGAACAACGTTAAAGTATTTCTGCGGGTTATTTTGCCGCTGACCATGCCCGGCGTGGTGGCGGCAGGCATCATCACCTTTATTCCCACAATGGGCGCGTATGTTACCCCGGATTTGATGGGCGGTGGCAACACCTTTTTAATTGGCAACCTGCTCCAACAGCAATTTATGACCGTGCGCGATTGGCCATTTGGTTCGGCGTTGGGCATCATTTTAATGGTGATGGTTTTGGCCGCGACGCTGCTCTACTTTCGCTCCGGCGGCGGCCGGCTGGCTTAGGGGGAAAAATGAGCACATCGATAAGCTACACGCCCGAAGAGCGCAGCAAAACCCCGGCCTACGTGATTGGCACGCTCACATTTATCGTCGCCATGATCGGCGCGGCGATGATAGGGTATGGCCTGCTCAATCTGCATCAGATTTCCAGCTATGCCCTGATTGTGGCCGGCGCGACCATTTTTGTCGGCAGCACGGTGTGGGGCGTGCGCGCCATCAAAACGGCTACCGGCATTGCCATTGGCCAGCAATTTTTGGTAGCCAACGCCATTTTGGTGTTTGCTTTTTTCTATATTCCCATTCTGGCGCTCATATTCTTTTCATTCAACGCCGGCAACGTGCCGACCGTGTGGGAGGGGTTCAGCCTGCGCTGGTATTTGAGCCTGGTTGAAAACGAGGCGGTTCTGCGCGCGTTTCGCAACACCATGATTGTGACCGTGGTTTCAACCATCATCTCAACAATCATTGGCACAATGGTTTCGGTGGCTATGGAACGGCACAATTTTAGGCTGAAACTGCCGTTTGACGCCGTGTTGTATATGCCCATCATCATCCCTGATATTGTCATTGCTCTGGCCACGCTGCTGTTTTTTGTGATTGTGTTTAATATGGTCAAAACCATGTTTGGCATTATTTGGGGGTTGGGGCTGCCAACCATTATTATTGCTCACGTTGCCTTCAATATTTCATTTGTGGCCACCATTGTCCGCGCCCGGCTCATCGATATGGACCCCAACCTGGAAATGGCCGCCCGCGATTTGGGCGCCAATGAATGGCACACTTTTCGGCGGGTGACCATGCCGCTGCTGATGCCGGGTATCATCAGCGGAGCGCTGCTGGCGTTTACCCTGTCGCTGGATGATTTTGTGATTACCTTTTTTGTATCCGGCCCTGGTTCAACCACACTGCCACTGCTGGTTTACAGCCAGGTCAAATTCGGTGTTGAACCGGATATCAACGCCTTAACCACGCTGATGCTGCTGTTTTCCATCGGCCTGGTTTTGCTGTCACAATTTTTGCAAAGGAGGAGTTAAAAAATGTAGGCAACCCAGCACCCTTCATTTTTTGCGCCGGTACATCGGCGTTTCAAGTTTATACTACCTTTGCACTTTAAATCAGGGCACAGATTTTACAGATTTACACAGATTTTTTGATGAACTTTTGCTTCACCTGTGTTCACACT
Source organism: uncultured Caldilineaceae bacterium (assembly GCA_964407935.1). Taxonomy (GTDB): domain Bacteria; phylum Chloroflexota; class Anaerolineae; order 4572-78; family J111; genus J095. Next base: position 6,731 of record CAYOXS010000007.1, on the reverse strand, counting down.
TGCGCCGCACGCAGTGCAGGTGTCCGCGTGAATCTGTGTCCCATTTGAAGCGGAGTGTAAAAAGTGCAAACATAGTGAAGTTTGGTTGTAATATTTTTCGGAGGAGAAAATGTCTAAAAAAACTATTTTTTTCGCACTGCTTGTCATTTTTAGTCTGGTCATCAGCGCATGCGGCGCCGCCGCGCCGGCCGCCGACACCGCCCCCGCGCAGGATGCCGCCAGCAGCGAACAGCCGGCCGCGGCCGCAGAAAGCAGCGGCCAGCCGGAACTGGCCAAAGAATTGAGCGTGTACAACTGGGGTAGTTACATCGATGAATCACTGCTGACGCAATACGAGGAAAAGTACGGCGTAAAAATCATCTACGATACCTTTGCCAGCAATGAAGACCTGCTGGCCAAACTGCAAGCCGGCGCTACCGGCTACGATGTCATCTTTCCGTCGGATTACATGGTGGCGCAAATGATTGAGCTGGGCATGCTGGCCGAGATTGACAAAAACAACGTCCCCAACCTCAAAAATATTGACCCCTTCTTTTTGAACGCCCCCTACGACCCCAACAATGTTCACTGCGTGCCTTACCAGTGGGGCACCACCGGCCTGGCCTACAAAGTAGACTCCGGCATGGAGCCGCCCACCAGTTGGGCCGATCTGTTTGACCCGGCCAACGCCGAAAAATGGGCCGCCGCCGGCGGCATTAACGTGCTCAACGACCAGCGCGAATTGATGGCCGCGGCGCTCAAATATCTGGGGTATTCGCTCAATGAAAAAGACGAGGCCAAACTGGAAGAGGCTAAAAACGCCATTTTGGCCATTAAACCGTATATCAAAACCTTTAACAGCGAAGATTACGACGACAGCCTGCTCATCCCCGGTGAAGTGGCCTTGTCTCACGCCTGGAGCGGCGACGCGGCCAAAGCCTACTGGGAAACCTACGATGAAGCCGCCGATTCCAGCCAGTGGGGTTATGTTATCCCCGAAGAAGGCGCGATGGTCTGGCAGGATAACATTTGTGTAACAGCCACCAGCAGCAAAAAATACACCGCCGAACACTTTATGAATTTCTTGCTGGAGCCAGAAGTTATTGCCGCGGTCAGCAATTACACCTATTACGCCAACCCCAACACCGCCGCCAATCAATATATGGACGAGGCAATTCTGAATGACCCCAGCATTTACCCGCCCAAAGAGGTAATGGACAAGCTGGAATGGGCGCAGCAGCTCGGCGAAACGATTTTTGTGTATGACCGGTTGTGGACGGAGATTAAAAGCCAATAAAAAAATGGGGATGATTGCGGCGGCTGTGCCGCCGCAATCATCCCCACAAATTCGGGAAAAGGGATGGATTCTTATTCCTGGTCAACCGGTTTGCCCATCACCCGGCGTTCAAACCAGGCCAGCAGCCGGCGCGGCAGGTTGCTGCGGGCGCGCTCAGCAAAATCTTCAACAACTTCATCCGGCGGAATATCTTCGCCGCCGTAATCGCGTTCCAGTTTGTCCCAGTGGCGCAGCACCCACACCACCAAATCGGCTTCGGTGCGCCCCGGAAAAAACGAGAGCAAATCTTCATTTTGAATTTTGGTTACCAGCGGCAGGTAAATGTTATCGTACCAATCCGTTACGGCATCGAGCCAGGGCATATCCACGCCGCGATCCAGACCGGCCCAGTGGCGATGCACCGCAATCGATTCTTCCAGTTCCCAATAGCCGCCGGGCAGCGTTAACACAATGTACTGCTCCGGCCGGAGCCGGTCTAACTGCGTGTCATCCAGAAATTCCAGATACTCTTCGCGCAGAATTAAATCGGCCAGATCATCATCGGTTTCCAGCGGCACGCGGGTGGGGTACTCCCACACTTCGGCTTCGATGGACTCCATGCCCAACTGCTGCGCCACCGACACCCGATGGTTGCCATCGCGCACAAAGTAGGTGTCGCTCACTTTGTACACTTCAATCGGCGGCCAGCCGCCCGTTTCAGCCAGGTTGCCAATGTTTTCCCAACGCGGGCGCGTGTCAGTTTTGCGAGGCATAAAGGTTCGGGTAAAATCCTCGTACCGGCCCACACTCCCTACAATTTGATCCAGCGGAATTTCCTGAACCCCCAAATAGGATTTGGTGCCCAAATGCAGCTTTTCTCTCACAGCCTCAAACGGCAGTAAATCGGTGGGTTGATAGCGAATTAGCGAGAAGGCGTCCTGAAAAAAAGCCCAGCGATGCGCCTGTTCAAAGTCGCGGGCGGCTCTGGCCCGGCGCTGGGCGCGGCCCGATGGATTGGCCGCCAGCGACATGATTTCTCTTGAAGGGTTTTTATCGCTCATAGTACCTCGTTGTAGCAGATGCGCTGGCTGTATTTTACCGTGAAACATGAGCGGAGACAAAGACACCGGCCCGGTTGAGCCGCCGCGCCCGCAGAGCCGGGTGGGGCAAATATTAAAGCGCGCCGCCACCACTTACCTGGCGCTCTTTTTTGGGCTGGGCGTGATAATGTCGCTGCTGGACAGCCACCCGCTGGCCAAAAACGGGTTGATGCCCAAGCTGCTGCTACTGTTTGTGGGCGCGGCCACGCTCATCGCCCTGGCCGCCCCATTGATTGACTACGCGCGCGAACAGGATGGCCACTGGTTCAGTGCACTGGTAAAAGCCGCGCTCAAAAAGATAAGGTGAACGCTTGCACGTTAATATTACCCTGCACGGTATTTTACGCGACAGCCTGCCGCGCCAGGCCAAAGGCCGGGCCACGCTCAGCCTGCCGGAATCAGCCACCATCAACGATATTATTGCCCGGCTCAACATCAAACAAACCGTTTCAGCGGTAGTGAACGGCGCAGAAGTGGAAAACGATCACCGCCTGCAAGATGGCGACGAGCTGCACATGTTCCGCCTGATTGCGGGGGGATAAACACAGTTGGGTGAGTGCGGTGAGTGTGGTGAGTTGAAAACTTTCTTACTCACTCAACCCACCAAACTCACCTAACCAACTCAACTCACCCAACCATTTTAAGGAGCAACGATTATGCCCAACGGCTACAACGGCAAAATTTTACATGTTAACCTCACCAGCGGTGAACTGACCGTTGAAACCCCGCCCGAAAGTTTTTACCGCAAATATCTGGGCGGCAGCGCGTTGAACATGCACTACATGCTCAGCGAATGCCCGCCCCGCGCCGACCCGCTCGGCCCGGACAACGTGCTCTGCCTGAGTGTGAGCGTGACCACCGGCGCGCCAGTTTCCGGCCAGAGCCGCATGACCGCCACCGCCAAAAGCCCGCTCACCGGCGGCATCGGCGATGCCCAGTGCGGCGGTTTTTTCCCGGCGGAAATGAAATTTGCCGGCTTTGATGCCTTTGTCATCACCGGCCAGTCGCCCCAGCCGGTGTACCTGTGGGTGCACGATGGCCAGGCCGAACTGCGCGACGCCAGCCACCTGTGGGGCAAAATCACCGGTGAGGTGGAGCTGGCCCTGCAAGCCGAACTCGGTGACAAAAACATCGAGGTGGCCCAGGTTGGCCCCGCCGGCGAGCGCGGCGCGCGCTACGCGGCCATCATCAACATGAGCAACCGGGCCAACGGCCGCACCGGCATGGGCGCGGTAATGGGCAGCAAAAAGCTCAAAGCGGTGGTGGTGCGCGGCAAAGAAGGCAAAAAGCAATTTCAGGTGGCCGATAAAAAAGCCATCATCAAACTGGCGCAGTACGGCGCCAAACTCTTCCCGGAAAGCGATGTGGCCGGGCTGGGCAAATACGGCACCGCCGAAACCACCGGCGCGCAGCAATCGGTGGGCGGGCTGCCCACCCGCAACTTTACCAGCGGCGAGTTTGCCGGCTGGGAAGCCATCGACGGCACGACCATGTACGACACCATCCTCAAAGGGGCCGACCGCGACGACCAGGACCGCCACGGCCGCGACACCTGCTACAGTTGCACCGTTCGCTGCAAACGGGTGGTAGAAATCAGCGAGGGGCCGTACAAAGTCGATCCCCATTACGGCGGGCCGGAGTACGAAACCACCAGCACGTTTGGCAACTACTGTGGCGTCAGCGATCTGGCGGCTGTTGCCTACGCGAACCAGTTGTGCAACCAGTACGGCCTCGACACCATTACCTGCGGCGCAACTATCGCCTGGGCGATGGAATGTTTTGAGGCCGGCCTCCTCACCACCGCCGACACCGGCGGCCTCGAATTGACCTTTGGCAACGCCGCGGCAATGGTCGAAATGACCCGCCAAATTGCCACGGGCGAAGGCTTTGGCCGGGTGCTGGCGCTCGGTTCTGCCGCCGCCGCCGAACAAATTGGCCGCGGCACCGACCAGTTTTTGATTGTCGGCCACAGGCAGGAAATGCCGGCCCACATGCCGCAGCTCAAACGAACTCTGGCGCTCATTTACGCGGTCAACCCCTTTGGCGCAGACCACCAAAGCAGCGAGCACGATGGTTCGGTGGAGGGCAGCGCGGTCAGCTACGCCGACCGCATGGCGCTGGTGGGTTTTACCGAGCCGATGGAACGGCGCTCGCTGGGGCCAGACAAGGTGCGCTACGCCCGCCGCACCCAGCAGTTTTACAGCGCCATGGACAGCGTCAACGTGTGCCAGTTTGTGTACGGTTCGGCGTGGCAGTTGTTTGGCCCGCAGGAGTTGCGCGATATGATTGCCGGCGTCACCGGCTGGGCAGACATCAGCATAGATGAGCTGCTGCTGGTGGGCGAGCGCCGGGTTAATATGATGCGCGCCTTTAACGCCCGTGAAGGCATTGACCGCGAGCAGGACAAAATCTCTGACAAGCTGTTCAAAAAGGCGCTCAAAGGCGGCAAAAGTGATGGCCTCAAGCTCGATGAGGAACAGTTTGCCCGCGCGCTCGACGAGTACTACCGCCAAAATGATTGGGATGTGGAAACCGGCGTCCCCACCCGCCACAAACTGGCCGAACTCGATCTGGCCTGGGTGGCGGATGAATTGAAGCTGTAACTAATAGCGCGGTAGGGGCGCTTCGCGAAGCGCCCCTACGGTCTCAGATTAATGGTGAGTTGCCTAAATGCCGGGCAACTGAGTTATTTTTAAGGGAAACTAACCGAAGCTGCGCGACAGCAACGCAGATAAAAACGGAGTCCAAAACTGTAGTTTTGGACTCCTGTTACAAATTTCTGACAGCCGGAGCAGATCCCCTAATTCCTGACTCCCAACCCCTGAATCTTATTTTCAACGGAGAAAAAACTATGCAACCCATGTACATCAATGGCCAGTGGCTTGACCGCAGCAGCGATGGCGAAGTCATCGACGTGTTCAACCCGGCCACGGAAGAGATCATCGACAGCGTGCCCAACGGCAGCGCCGCAGACGCCGACAAAGCCGTGCAGGCCGCCAAAATCGCCTTCAAAGAATGGCGCTGGACCAGCGCCTACGAGCGGGCCGAATTGATGCAAACGGCGGCCCACAAACTGCGCCACCACTTTGATACCATCGCGGAGTTGCTCACCCTGGAAGAGGGCAAAGCCATCTCTGAAAATGAAGAAGAGGTGGAATGGGTCATCGGCACGCTGGAATATTACGCCGGGCTGATTCGCAACAGCCGGGGGCGGGTGTTGCAGCCGGCCGTGCGCAGTCAGTTCAACTTTACGCTCAAAGAGCCGTATGGCGTGGTGGCGGCCATTGTGCCGTTTAACTTTCCGCTGCTGCTGATGATCTGGAAGGTTGCCCCGGCGCTGGCCGCCGGCAATACTGTGGTCATCAAACCCAGCGACCACACCCCACTCAGCACGCTCAAATTGATGGAATGCGTGTTCGATGATTTTCCGCCGGGGGTGATCAACGTGCTCACCGGCCGCGGCGAGCGGGCCGGCGAGGCGCTGGTCGCCCACCCGGATGTGCCGGTCATCGCCTTTACCGGCTCAACGGCCATCGGCCGGCGCATTTCAGAAATTGGCAGCCGGCGCATCAAGCGGTTGCATCTGGAGTTGGGCGGCAAAGACCCATTTGTCATCGCCCCGGACGCCGATGTGGAGACCGCCGCCGAGGCCGTGGCCTACGCCGCGCTCATCAACGCCGGGCAGGTTTGCACCAGCACCGAGCGCGTCTACGTGCCGGAGCAACTGGCCGGCGCGTTCACCGGCGCGCTGGTCGATTTTGTGCAATCGCTCAGATTGGGGCCGGGCCTTGAGCGCAGCACCGATATGGGTCCGCTGGCTGCGCCGCAGTATCGCCAAAAGGTGCTGAGTCATATTGAAGATGCCAAAGCACACGGCGCAAAAATTCTGACCGGCGGTCGGCCCCCGGCCAGATTGGAACGGGGCTGGTATCTGGAGCCGACGGTGCTGACCAACGTTAACCACTCGATGGTCTGCATGCGCGAGGAAACCTTTGGCCCCACCATTCCGGTGATGACCTACCGCACCTTTGACGAAGCCATCGAGCTGTGCAACGACAGCGACTACGGGCTGGGTGCTTGCCTGCGCAGCAACGACCCGCGGCTGATCAAGCGCTTTTTTGACGAGGTGCAGGGCGGCACCATCTGGATTAATGACCCGCTGACCGATAACTACGGCGGGCCGTTTGGCGGTTTTAAAATGAGCGGCAACGCCCGCGAATTGGGCGAAGAGGGGCTGGAGAGTTTTTTGGAGACCAAACACGTGCACTGGGATTTCAGCGACGAAGTGAAGGATTACTGGTATCCGTATTCGTAAACAGGAAGAGTTAACTGGATTTCAGGGGGTAACGAGACAAGTGAGGAGTGAGGAGTGAGCC
>CAYOXS010000006.1:24098-44884 GCA_964407935.1 uncultured Caldilineaceae bacterium | reverse complement strand
AGGTAACCAGCGCCAGAATATCTTCACGGGTCAGCGGAGCCAGCGCGATTTGGGTCACAGCCAGCCGGGCCTTGAACCGGGCCAGCCACTGCTGCACTTCAGTTTTTGTTACCAGGGCGGTGTCGCGCAGGCACAGAAGCGCCAGCACGGGAGATTGATGCTCCGCCCAGCTCGATACCACATAAAACAACGCGTCCAGTGAAGCGGTATCCGCCCATTGAATATCGTCAATAAAAAGCAGCAGCGGCGCGCGCCCGGCCAGAGCGCGCCCCAACCGGGTAATCGCCTCTAACAGGCGGCCCCGGGCCGTGGCTTCATCCGGCTGCGGTTGGGGCAATTCAGGATAACGATCGCGCAGTTCGGGCAACAGCCGGCTCAACTCGGCCAGCCATGTCTCGGACAGGAGATCAGTTAGAACCTGCTCCTGGTCTAACCGCAGGCGCAGAAGTTGGGCCAGCGGTTGATAAGGCAACTCGCCACCCGTTTCAAAGGCGCGGCCCGGCAGCACCTCGGCCCCCCGCGCCGCGGCCCATTGCAAAAACTCCGCCGCCAGGCGAGATTTACCAATCCCGGCATCACCCGTCAAAATCACAATCTGCGTTTGCCCGCCGCTGGCCAGGTGATAAGCCGCTATCAGGCGCTCAAACTCTTCGGCCCGGCCCACAAAATTGATGTCAACCGGGGTCAGAGCCAGCGAAACCTGTTGGCGAGGGCGTGGGGGTGGCGCGCTGGCCTGCATCCGCGCTGCCAGGGCAGCCGGGGATACGTTGGCCAGGCGATCCACGCGCAGGTTGGCGCGGGCAACCTTCAAAAAGGTCGGGCGGTCGGCGGCGGAAATTTCCAGACAATCGGCCAGCAGCTCGGCCACTTGCCGCGAAGGCCGCCGCTCATCCGCCTCAATTTTTTGTATGGTTACCGTAGCGCAGCCCACGCAGGCGGCCAGGTCAGCCTGGGTCATATCGAGCGTTTTGCGCCGTTGCTTGAGCCACCAGCCAAACGATGCAGGCCCATCCATTTTGTATGGCTCCATGTATAGGTGGGGGTATGGCCCGGCCATACCCAATGAAAACAATAGTGTGATTTAATGGGGTTTAAGTGAAGGTAAGCAGTGTGATGTAAGCGACGCCGGTGAGGCAAATTATACCGGAAACGGTTTCAAGAGGCAATGGCCCGGCGGGGTTATTTCTTAAGGAGCAACCATTCAAATGAAGACCATAAGGAGATCAAGCATGAAAAGTAATGAATTTATGCCAACTGTAACGGCTGAGACTCCGGCGTTTGCGCCGGCGGTTAAGGAGCTGGCGGCCAGGCTTAGCGGCCAGCTTATTAGCCCCGGCGATATTGCCTATGAACAGGCTCGGCGGCTGTGGAACGGGCGCATAGACAAATACCCGGCCTTGATTGCCGGCTGTCGCTCGGCCCAGGATGTGGTATTGGCCGTTAACTTTGCCCGCGAGCACAACTTAACCGTGGCCATCCGGGGCGGCGCGCACAATACCAATGGCTTTGCCAGCGCTGACAACGGCCTGGTAATTGACCTGTCTGCCATGAAAGGCGTGCAGGTTAACCCAACCAGCCGCACCGCCCGCGCCGAACCCGGCGTGAAAATTGGCGAATTTATCCGGGCCACCCAGCAGCATGGCCTGATTGCGCCCACCGGCATCTGCTCCGATACCGGCATCAGCGGTTCTACTTTGGGCGGCGGCACCGGCTGGCTGATGGGCAAACACGGCCTAACCATTGATAATGTTCTGTCTTTTGAGCTGGTAACCGCCGCTGGCCGGCTGCTCAAAGCCAGCGCCACTGAAAACCCCGATCTGTTTTGGGGCTTGCGCGGCGGCGGCGGTAATTTTGGCATTGTCACCGCCTTTGAATACCAGCTCCATCCGTTGGGCCAGGTGCTGGCCGGAATGGTCATCCATCCCCTGGCCAAAGCCAAAGAAGTGCTGGAGTTTTACCGTGTTTTCAGCAGCACCATCCCCGATAACATGGCCGCCGAGCTTTTTTTGGTAACGGCGCCAGAGATTGGCCCGGCGGTTATTATGATGGGGGGGTATTTTGGCGACGATCTGGCGGAAGGCGAGCGTTTGTTAGCGCCCCTGCGCCAGTTTGGCCCGCCCCTGGTTGATCTCATTCAGCCGATGGCTTACCCGGACTTTGTGGCCATGCTGGACCCGATTGCGCCGGTGGGCCGCAACTATTACGAGTCGGCTTACTCCGTTAAACAACTCAGTGACGGGGCCATAAACACGCTCATTGACCGGGCCAAACAGGCAACCTCACCCTTTGCGTCTATCATCATGCACCACGTTCATGGCGCGGCCACGCGGGTTGCGCCCGAGGCCACAGCCTTTGCCCTGCGCGAGCCACACTACATTGTTATTCACTCCGCCGGCTGGGAAGAAGGCCCGGCAGAGCCGCATATGGAATGGGCGCGGGCCTCCACCGCCGCCATGCAGCCGTTTGCCAGTCCGGGCCTGTATGTAAATTTCATTTTGGGCCAAACAGATGAGGCCGTCCGCGCCTCTTACCGGGCCAACTATGACCGGCTGGCGGCCCTGAAACACAAATATGACCCCACCAACTTCTTCCGCCTGAACCAGAACATTAAACCGGCTGTGCAACTTTAGCTTTGTGACGCTTTCGGAATTCCGGGGGGCAGCAGTAAGGAGCTACGATCATGATTTACGATGCAATTGTCATTGGCGCGGGGCAGGCCGGATTGGCCGCCGGCTACTATCTGCAACAGGCCGGACTGCGGTTTTTAATCCTTGAAGCAGGCAATGAGCCGGGCGGCTCCTGGCCCCACTTTTACGATAGCTTATCGCTCAACACAACGGCGCGCTATTCGTCGCTGCCGGGGCTGCCTTTTCCCGGCCAGCCCGACCGCTACCCCCGCCGCGACGAGGCGGCGGCTTATCTGCGCAGCTACGCGGCCCATTTTGCTTTGCCCATTGTAACCGGCGCGTGGGTGGCTAAAATTGAGCGCTCAGGCCGCTTCTTTCAAATTACTACCGGCGCTAAAGGCTCCTTTAAAGCGCGCACAATTGTGGCGGCCACCGGCAGTTTTGGCCAGCCGCACCTGCCCAGCCTGCCCGGCCAGGCTGAGTATGGCGGCCAGATTTTGCACACGGCCCAATATCGCCGGCCGGAGTCCTTTGGCGGGCAGCGGGTGGTGGTGGTGGGCGGCGGCAACGCTGCCGTGCAAATTGCGGTAGAGCTGGCCCGGGTGGCGCACGTTACCCTGGCCACTCGCCACCCGCTCCGTTATCTGCCGCAACGGCTGCTTGGGCGCGACATTCACTTTTGGTTGCAGCTCAGCGGCCTTGACCGCAGCCAATGGCTGGATGACAGGAGCATGCCGGTCTTTGATACGGGCGCCTATCGCGCGGCCATTGCCGCAGGCCGGCCCGACCACCGGCCCATGTTTGAGCGTTTTACCCCCAACGGCATTATCTGGCGCGATGGCCGCCAGGAAAAAGTGGATGCCGTAATCTTTGCTACCGGCTACCGGCCCCACCTGCCCTATTTAGCCGGGCTGGGGGCATTGGATGACGCCGGGCGCGTCCGGCAACATCGGGGCGTGAGTACAGCCGTACCGGGGCTGTATTACGTTGGCCTGCCCAAACAGCGCACGGCGGCTTCGGCCACTCTGCGCGGCGTGGGCGCCGATGCCAGGCTGGTTGTTAATTATCTGCGCCGTTACTGCCAGGCCCAGCAGCACGCCGGTATCAGGCGCGCGGCAAACGCAGCCTTAAAGCGGCAAACCCGCGTTTGGGCCTCACGCGGCCATGAGCTGGTTGGCTTGATGAGCCTGATGACGCTGGCCCTGCGCCAGCAGATTACCACGCAGAAAACAGCCACGCCCCGGCTAATGGGCCAGGCGCTGGTTCAATCTTTGCGGGTTACCGCCGGTTTTTTGGGGGTTGGCCACGCCGCGGCGTTGTACAGAGTTTAATACCCTGAATTTGGGGAATTACCACGCCGGGTTAAGCTGGAGATGATGGCGTAATTTGGGCGAGCGTTAGGGTTAAAAATTAGTTTACAACACTGTTATAAAGCAGTTATAACTGAGTTGTAATCTAATTATAACTCAGTCATAATCTAATTATAACTCAGTTATAATCAAGTTATAACTGAGTTATAATTTGTTTTTGCTTCCGGTAAGATGCGGGGGGAATACCTGAAGAAACTCACCGGGCTTACTCTGTTTAGATTTATTCTGCCAAAACGGGCTGTTGAGGTTCTGTGAGGTTTTGCCACGGTTGCGGTGGTAATTGATCGGGTGAATTGAGGGGGCTGCTGGAGTAAAGCGGGTTCTGCCTGCATGCCAAACATGGAGGATTTTAGTTATTTTGGGGTAGGGAAAAGGTAGGGAATCGGCCGGTAGAAGCGCATTCAGCCAAAAACCTGTGATATACTGGCTTCAACATAATCAGCGTTGCCAAACACCGGGGGGGAACCGATGGAACCACTAAGCGGCGTCATTATTAAAGGGTACGAACTGCAAAACCGAATTGGCGCGGGCGGTTTTGGCGCAGTGTACCGGGCCTTTCAATCCACGGTGGGGCGCGAGGTAGCCATCAAAATTATTCTGCCCGGCTTTGCCAACCGGCCAGAATTTGTGCGCCGCTTTGAGGCCGAAGCCCAGGTGGTGGCTCGCCTGGAGCACATGAACATCACTCCCCTGTATGATTACTGGCGCGATCCCGAAGGCGCTTATCTGGTGATGCGCTACCTGCGCGGCGGCAATCTGCAAACTGCCCTGCGCGACGATCCCTACGATTTGGAAAGCGCCGCCCGGCTGCTCGATCAGGTGGCCTCGGCGCTGGCGGTGGCCCACCGCAACCACGTTATTCACCGCGACATCAAGCCGGCCAACATTCTGTTAGATGAAGATGGCAACGGCTACGTGGCCGATTTTGGCCTGGCCAAAGACTTGGATAACAGTATAGTGGCCTACACCCAGGCCGGCGATGTTGTGGGCACGCCGGATTACCTGTCGCCGGAGCAGGTGCGCAACGAGCCGGTTACGCCCCGGTCTGATATTTACAGCCTGGGCGTGGTGCTGTACGAGATGCTGGCCGGCGTTCACCCCTTTCCAGACTCACTGCCGGTGGAGCGCATGTTCAAGCACCTCAACGAACCGGTGCCCCGTATCGCCTCGCTGGATAAAAATGTAGCCGACGCCATTAACAACGTCATCCAGAAAGCGACCGCTAAAAACCCCGACCATCGCTATAAAGATATGCTGGCGCTGGCCACCGCCTTCCGCGAAGCCGCTGGTTTGAGTGTGAGCCAGGCCGCCGGCAAACTGGTAGAACTGCTGACCCCCCGTGAGCAGGAAGTGCTCAGGTTGATCATCGACGGTAAATCCAACCGGGAAATTGCCCACAAGCTGACCATCGAGTTGACCACGGTCAAGTGGTATGTCACCCAAATTTACCACAAACTGAATGTCCGCAGCCGGGTGCAGGCTATTGTGCGGGCCAGAGAGCTTGATTTGATTGTTGATGGCCGCGCGGTGGACGGGTCAAATGTGTCGCGCATCAGTGCCCTGCCGGAGCCGGAAAATCCCTACAAAGGGCTGCAAGCCTTCCAGATTGCCGACGAGCGCGATTTTTTTGGCCGCGAAAAGCTGACCCAAAAACTGCTGTCGAGGCTGGGCCAGCGCGGCGACTTTAGCCGCTTTTTGGCCGTGGTTGGCCCCAGCGGCAGCGGCAAATCCAGTTTGGTGCGGGCCGGCCTGATCCCGGCGCTGTGGCGCGGCGACCTGCCCGGCTCCGAGCGCTGGTACATCACCGATTTCATTCCGGGGCCGCATCCGCTGGATGAACTGGAAGTGGCCTTAATTCAGGTAGCTGCCAACCGGCCCGACAACCTGCGCGAACAACTGGTGCGGGATGAGCGCGGCCTGCTGCGGGCGGCGCAGCTTATTTTGCCGGATGACAACAGCGAACTGGTCATTGTCATTGACCAGTTTGAAGAGGTTTTTACTCTGGTAGAAAACGAGACCGACCGCGCTCATTTTTTGGAGCTGTTGCACCAGGCCGTTATCGCGCCGCGCAGCCGGGTGCGGGTGGCCATCACCCTGCGGGCCGATTTTTACGACCGGCCGCTGCAATATCCCACCTTTGGCGAACTGGTGCGCAGTCGCATGGAAACCGTGCTGCCGTTGAATGCCGCGGAACTGGAGCAGGCCGTTGTGGGGCCGGCCCAGCGGGTAGGCGTTCGCTTTGAAGAGGGGCTGGTGGCCGCCATTGTATCAGACATCAACTACCAGCCCGGCGCGCTGCCCCTGCTGCAATTTGCCCTGACCGAACTGTTTGAGGCGCGGGAGAATCGCATTTTAACCCAGCAGGGATACGACCAGATTGGCCGCGCCACCGGCGCTTTGGCTAAACGGGCCGAACAGCTTTACCTTGAACTGGGCGAGGCCGGCGGCGAAGCCGTGCGGCAAATGTTTTTGCGGCTGGTTACGCTGGGCGAGGGGGTTGAGGATACTCGCCGGCGGGTGGCCCGTTCTGAGCTGCTGGCCGTAGCCCAAAATGCCGATTTGATGGATGAAGTCATCGACGCCTACGCCGCCTACCGCCTGCTGGCGCTGGATCACGACCCCGCCAGCCGCAGCCCCACGGTGGAAGTGGCTCACGAGGCCCTGCTGCGCGAGTGGGAGCGTTTGCGGCACTGGCTGGACGAAAGCCGGGCCGATATTCGTTTGCAGCGGTTGCTGGCCGCCACCGCCACCGAATGGCTTGGGGCTGACCGTGATCCCGGCTTTCTGCTGCGCGGTTCGCGGCTGGATCAATTTGAAGGCTGGACGGCTCACACCAATCTGGCCCTGACTGAAAAGGAACGGACTTACCTGGAGGCCAGCATAGAAGCGCGGCAAAAGCGGAAAGCCGATGAAGCGGCCAGGCTCCAGCGTGAACTCGAAACGGCGCAAAAGTTGGCCAGGACCGAGCAGTACGCTGCTCGCCGCTTGCGTTGGTTGGTTGTGGGGTTGGCTATTTTTCTGTTTGTGGCGGCCGGGTTGGCCGTATTTGCCTTTAACCAGCAGGCCATCGCCAAAGCCAATCAGGCTGAGGCCGAATCCAATCTGGCTCTGTCCGAGAGCCAGCGACTGGCCGCCGAGGCTAACACTATTATGCAAAGCGGCGGCGACCCGGAACTGGCCGCCCTGCTGAGCCTGCGTGCCCTGAACACGGCCTACACCAGACAGGCTGATATGGCCTTGCAGCAAGCTTCAAAGGGCGATTATGGCCGGCGCTTGTTCAGTGGTCACACCGATAGCGTCGATGGGCTGGCCTTTTCACCCGACGGTCGCTTTGCGCTCAGCGGCAGTTTGGATAACACGGCCCGGCTGTGGGAGATTGAAACCGGACAGGTCAGGCATACCTTGACTGGGCACACCGCCGGCATACGGAACGTGGCTTATTCTCCTGATGGCAAATATTTGCTCACCGGCAGCGCCGATAAAACCGCCCGGCTGTGGGACGCTCAAACCGGCCAGGAACTCTATACATTAACCGGCCACACGGCTGAAGTGAACGGGGTAGCCTTTTCGCCTGATGGCCGGTACGCGCTCAGCGGCGGTTGGGAAGGTACTGTTAGAATTTGGGATGTTGCGACCGGGCAGGAAGTTCGCACCTTATCCGAGGATGGGGGCATTTTTGATATGGCTGTTTCACCCGATGGTCAATACCTTCTCACGGGTAATCAAGCCACCGGCAGGGTGCGGTTGTCAATCCTGGCCACAGGATTAGAGGCAAGTTTTTTACCCGGTCTCAACACCGGCGGGACTAACGCAGTAACCTTTTCACCCGATGGCCGGTACGCGCTGGCCGGTCATGAGAACGGCGGACTCTATATCTGGGACTTGCAGCAGGTTGAGGTTGAACCCCGTGTTTTTACCGGTCACACCGAGTGGATATATAAAGTCAGGGTTTCGCCGGATGGAAAATACGCGCTTACCGCCGGCCACGATAGCACCGCCCGGCTGTGGGATATTCAGTCGGGAGAAGAAGTACGCCGTTTTATCAGCACCAACCACATCACCAGTATTGCCTTCTCCCCCAATAGCCAAACCATGCTGGTGGGTGAACGGGATGGAAATATCAGGTTGTGGGATGTTGAGCCACCTCCCGACCCACGCACGTTGCGGGGCCACACCGGCGTGATCCCTGATGTTGAATTTTCTCCGGATGGCCGCTATGCGCTGACCGGCAGTTTTGACCAGACGGCCAAATTGTGGGATGTAGCCACCGGGCAGGAACTACGTGTCCTCCGGGGCCATACAGATCATATTTCCGGCGTGGCCTTCTCACCAGATGGCCGTTACGCGCTGACCGGCAGTTCCGATAACACGGCCCGCTTGTGGGATGTGGAAACTGGCCAGGAGATTCGCGCCTTCATCCATCCTGCTGAGGTTTTTGGCGTGGCTTTCTCGCCGGATGGCCGGTACGCGCTAACCGGCAGCTCTGATAACGCGGCCCGGTTGTGGGACGTAGAAACCGGGCAGCAGGTGCGCGTGTTTACGCATCCTGTTGCGGTTTATGCCGTCACTTTCTCGCCGGATGGCCGTTATATTTTGACCGGCAGCTTTTTTGACGGTACGGCCCGGTTGTGGGAGGTCAACACGGGGCGGGAAGTGCGCCAGTTCCCCGGCTATACCGGTTTTGTCAACGGAGTCTCTTTTTCACCCGATGGTAAAACCATCGTCACTGCGGCAGAAGGAACAACAGGCCAGCTTTGGGAAGTTGAAACCGGCCAGCCGTTGGAGCGTTTTCCCGGAGACGTTGGCCGCTTTTCGGCGGACGGCAAATACTTGCTAACCGGCGGTTTGAAAACAGTCAATCTGTGGGATAGAGCCACAGGCGAACAACTGCGCACCTTTGGCACCGACAACAACCTGTGGACAGTGGAACTCTCGCCAGACGGCCAATTCATCCTTGTCGGCGGCTCAGACCAGATTGCCCAACTGTGGGACACCAGTTATCACACGTTGGTGGACTCGGCCTGTGCCCGCGTGCTGCGTGACTTCACAAAGGAGGAGCGGGAAAAATATAGCATTAACGATCAACAGCCAACTTGTCCCCCAAAAAATAACTGATATCCAAAATAATAGATATTACGCAGCCGGGTGATGTCACTCTGAGCCGTAGGCGAAGAGTCCCTTGTTTGAACTAAAGCCAGTCTAATTTGGAGATTCTTCGTTCGTTCCTCGCTCAGAATGACCCCAACTGTGTAACTCGTAATATTAAAACATTATTATTCGTATCTCGGAGATAAGCAGGAGGGATAAAATGGGATCCTCAAAAATTCAAGGTGAACTCTGGGGGAAAGCACCTCAAGACTGGGCTACTCTTCAGGAACCGATGCATATACCGCTGTTTGAGGCAATGTTGATGGCAATGAACGTGGGTCAGGGTACTCGTCTCCTCGACGCGGGCTGCGGCGGAGGGGGGGCTAGTGTCCTTGCTGCGGCGCGCGGGGCACAAGCCAGCGGGCTTGATGCGGCCGAACCGCTGGTCAACATTGCCCGGGCACGTGTGCCCAACGGCGACTTTAGGGTGGGAGATATCGAGGAACCCCCTTATGAGGATGACTCATTCGATGCCATCATTGCTGCAAATTCTCTCCAATATACAACGGATCGGGTGGCCGTTCTACGTGAATTCCGTCGCGTTTGCGTCTCAGGTGGTCGGATTTCTGTTGGATTGTGGAGTACCCCGGATAAGGTTGAGTATCGGGTTGTTCAAAAGGCAGTAAGAGATACCCTGCCCGAACCGCCACCAGGTAAGGGCCCCTTTGAATTATCTGAGCCCGGTATCCTTGAAGGGCTAATAGAGCAAGCCGGGCTGAAGGTGCTTGATACCGGAGAGGTGGCCTGTCCATTTATATACCCAAATTTTGAGATTTTGTGGCAAGCTAATATCTCAGCCGGCCCGTTACAAAGCGCATTACGAACCGTAAGCGAGGAATCGCTTAAGGCAGCATTACGGAATGCCGCCAAACCTTACCAGAATGGCAATGGCAGTATCCGATTCGAGAACCAATTTCGTTATATCGTGGCCACAAGTTAGGGGCAAATATGGCCGTTGGTGATACCGAGGATTGAGTGGGGAGTTGCCCGGTGAGTACATATCCAAACAGAGTTTGAGCATGTACTTACTCACAAAAAAAGCTGGGCAATCATAAAGTGAGGACTTAACTCTGTCAATATAAAACTGCCCGGAAAGGAGATGAACAATGTCAATACGTGCCTCCCCGCACTGAATTGAACACACTAAATTACAAAAAAGGAGATACCGGCAAACTTGGCGGTGAGCGGTATCTCCCCAAGGGTAGACAGCGTTCAGAGCGCACCGGCCAAAGCTTGGCCAGGTTACTCTATCCACGTGCCTGTTCTTATTATATTTCAAATATCCCGATTGCGAAACTCAATCTTGGACACTGCTATCCCATACCGGTGAAATATCGATGGATTAATAACCAAGGGAGTTTTCTCGGATGGCTATGTTAAGAAAGATGCAGTTTAAAAACCCAATAATTTTAGACATTGCTGTTCTGGTAATCTTGATTGTACTGCAATCCCCCCTGCACGAAGCAAGCCACGCCCTGGCGGTAATAATGCTTGGGGGAGAAGTGGATGCAATGGCGATCAATGTCTTTGATCCCGAAAATTCCTATGTGGCCTACAGGCTTGCCTACTCGGATTATTCCGAGTTATTCCAGGCTATTATAAAACTCCTGCCTCATTTACTTTTGGGCGTCATTGCTTTTTACTTGATTCATAAAGGCCTAAACAGGATAAAACTGACCGGTAAGAACGCTGTTGATAAGTATCCTTATCTTTTGATTGGCTCGCTCTATTTAGGAATTGGTAGTTGGTGGTTTCTCCCCTTGAGATACTTGAACCTGAACCCATATCATCAGTTTGATATTCCCCTGGCAACCATGCATCTTTCAAATTTTGCTCACTGGTGCCTCCCTGAGTGGACCTCATTTTTAGGCCACTTTCCGGTGGAGGCTCAGATGCGCCTGTTGATTTTTGGTCTGACGGGTTTGGCGGGGATGATTTATGTGGGGTTATGGCTATCTTCAGGCCAAGGTGACCGTAACCCGCCGGCGCATCAAAGAGGGGCAGCACCCGGTTTTGAAAAAGGCCGTTGGGAAGGCGAACGAGATGCCCCCTTCTTTGGGTAATAAATCATATCCCGCCGCCGACATCATTTACCTCACCCGCCGGGGCGATTCAGTACCGCCCCGGCCACATGGGCGGTTTGGATGTTGGCCTCGCCGGCCAAATCGGCGATGGTGCGGACCAGTTTGACCCTTCGCGTGCGGTGGTAGGCGCGGGCGCTGAGCCTCATTTGCTGCACACTTGTACCTGCGCTGCAAGTGCAGGCGTGGCCGCTTTGAGCAGATTGGTGCTGGTGGCATCGAGCGGGCAAAACTGGCGGATTTTGGCCGGCCCCATCCCACAGGGAGGTTGCGCACTCCGGTCCAGTAACGGGCCGGATATTTTTTCTGGTAGCTTTTGACCATCGAGATGGAGCAGGTGCATTCTTTTTCGGGGGCGGTGGCAAAACCACAGGGGTTGGGGTTCAAACAAAAGCAGTATTTGGTTGTCGTTTCAGGTTGTCAACGGCAGCAACAGCGATAGCTGATATGGGTTGCCGGTGGCCGAGGGTAAAGCAGCCCCGGAATACTCCCCTTACAACTCGACCGCGCCCAATGCTTTCAAGGCCGCGGTTTGGGCCTGGGTCACTCCGGTTAGGCCGGTGATGTTCATGCCGATATAAGGACCTTCCACAGCTAACGTGTTGACACATTCGCCGGTCTGGCTGTCCCAGAATTTGAGCGAGCCATCGAAACTGGAACTGACGACCATCGTACCTTCCGGTGTAAAGGCGACTTTGTAGACCGCCTCCCGATGACCGCGCAAAACGGCGCGCAGGGTGCCCGTAGCAACCTGCCAGAGGCAGACGGTGCAGTCGGCGCTGCTGCTGGCCAGGAGTTCTCCGTCCGGGCTAAAAGCGACCGAATAGATCCAGGCGGTATGGCGCTGCAGGATTAGCGGCTTCGTACCGTTCGCCACATCTACAATATGGATCAAGTGGTTCCCGCTACAGGCCACTTTTGATCCGTCTGGGCTAAAGGCAACCGCAAAGATATCCTCTTCACTTTCGTCCTGCACCTGCCTGCGCGCTGCCACCAATTCGGGGTAGTGGCGCTGCGTCATATCCCACAGGCGTAGCAAACGGTCTGAGCCACCCCGCGCCAGGAAACGACCGTTTGGGCTAAAGGCAAGATCATGGACCACGTCCAGATCGGCCTGGAGCACAGCCACGGGTTGAGCAACCAAAGCCCCATCGGCCACACTCTCCTGGCCGCCTTTCGTCTCCGGCACCAACCAAAGCCGAATGGTGCCATCCCCACTGCCGCTGGCCAGTAACTTACCGTCGGGGTGAAAGGCGAGCGCGTAGACGGAGTTAGTGTGCCCGCCAAAGGTCTGCCGCAGTTGTCCGCTGGCCCAATCCCACAGGTAGATGGTTCTATCATAGCCGCCAGCGACGACGCTGCGGCCATCCGGGCTGATGGCAACGGCATAAAGCGGACCGCGCGCGCCGCGCAGGACCCGACGGGTGCCGTCGACCGTGTTGCCTTGTCCCTGCCACAGATGAATCAATTGATCATAGCCGGCAGCAGCCAGCACCCACCCTGGAGCCTGGGGTTCACCTGCCTGGCCGTCCAAGTGCGTTGGCGGGAGTTGGCGAACCGTGTGGGCAGCCAGCACTCGCGGTTGGCCGCGCAGCATATAAAGGGTGTGGCCCGTTTCTGCATCCCACACCCGTACCGTATGATCGCTGCTGCCGGTGACGAGGCGCTGCCTTGTTTCACCGCGGTTTCCACCCCGGTGCGCCTCTGACTGGGCCGCCGGCGCTGGATCAAAGGCAATCGACCAAATTGTTTGGGTATGCCCCAGCAGGGTACGCTGCAGGTGCAACTGCGCCTGCGCATCGATGGCCCACAAACGGATGGCTAAATCCTCGTGATGGCCGCTGGCCAAAAATTTTCCGTCCGGGCTGAAGGCCAGAAACCGAACGGCGCCCGCTTTGGTTTCGATCACCTGGTGCAATTCTCCTGTGGGCAATCGCCACAGCGAAAGGTGTCCCTCCCGGCCGCCGGTGGCGAGCATCTGCCCATCCTGGCTTAATGCCAGAGTAAAAATCAAGCCCGTAGTTCCCGCCAGTTGCAAACTCACCTTCCCGGTTGTTGTTTGCCACAGCCGTACCGTGCCATCTCGATGCCCAATGACTACAGTTTGACCATCCCGGCTAAAGGCTACCAGCCGAATACGCGTGAAAGCGGTGGCAAAATGATGAACCAGTTGAAGATTTTGGTGTTCGCCTACGTCCCACACAAAAACATGACCATCGATGTCGACACTGGTCACGCGCTGACTGTCTGGGTGCAAGTCCACGGCAACCACCGCCTCCTGCTGTGGGTGCGCCAGTTGAACGTGGTGGCGCACTTGTCCCTGTGCGCTCAAAACCCAAAAGCCAACGCTCTTGTCGTCACTGGCGCTGGCCAGCACCAGGCAGCGTTCACCCTCAGCCGTGATCCACTGAGCGACGCTCAAGTGTTTGATTGCATGTTGGTGGGCCTGAATCACCTGCGCCAGTTGTTGGTCTGCGGTACGCCAAATGTAAATAGCACCTTCGCTGGTGCTGGCAGCCACGTACTGTCCATCAAGGCTAAACACGGCGGTATAGATCAGGCCAAACGGTTCGGTAAAGGCGCTATCGACGATCTCGGCCCGGGCAAAGTTGGTCTGGGGCAAACTGGCTCCCCGCAAGTAAAGTTGCCGGAAGTAGAACTGCGAAAAATCATACCCGCGCAGGTCCGCCCCCAACTGGAGTAATAGATGCAGCAGATTGGCGGCGGCGTAACCGGGGCCAGGAGGAGTTGTGCGCAAGCGGGCCAGTACCCTCTGCAACCGGTGTTCAGCCCCGCGAGCCCCCAGTTGCGCTACCAACTGTTCGGCGACCGGCTGCAGCAGCAGCCGCGTCTGGCTGGCCCGCACGTATTCTTTGGTCTGGGCCAGAATCAAGGCGTAAACATTTAGAAATGATGAGGGAGAAAGCCCCGTCTGACTTATCTCGCTAGCTTCCTGTGGCCTGGCTGGCGGCCCTTCATTGATAAATTCCTGGCAAATATTTTCGACAAGCCAGGCAGTGGTGTATTCAAGCACAACATTTTGTAACCCAAAGTGGTCCCCGTAATTTTCCAGCAGCGAATGGCGCTGCAGGGAGCGAATCGCCTCCAGGATCAGACGTGAGGCCGGCGGCTGGGCCAGCAGATTGCGCAAAACCGAGAAGGAAGCTGGTTCGCGCCCAATCGCCAACCAGCCCATAATTTCACGCTCGAGCGGCGTCAGGCGGGCAAACTGTTGGTCCAACACATCGCGTATATCATCAAAGATGCCGGCGTCGGCCTGTAAAAAGGCGTTAACGCTGCCGGCAAAGAGGCTGCCAATCGTCTCGGCAATCAGCTTGAGCGCCAGCGGATTGCCCGAATAATGCCGGGTCAGGTCGGTCAGTATGGTGGTATCACCAACCACGCCGCCAACGGCCAGCAACTCGCGGCCAGCGTCCGATGATAAGCCGGGCAACGACAAAAAACGGACAGCCGGCAGATCCTTTTCAACAGCGGTCAGATCTTGAGGACGCTCGCGACCGGTCAGCAGCAGGCAACTGCGGTGCTCGCGTTCAGCCAGGTAACGAATGAGCTGCCCATAGGCCGCATACCCGGGCCGGTAGATACCGCTGCGGCCATCACTCTGCATAAGACTTTCCAGGTTATCAAGGATCAACAATGCGCGCTGTTGACGCAAATAGTGTAGCAATTGGCTGAACTGCTGGTCCAGGCTGGGGGGGAGGTTGGTCACCGTTTGCCCGGAAAGGGCGTAAACCCATTCCTGCATAACCTCAGCCAGAGGTGGGGCATTCAACAGTGATTTCCAGATAATCTGCTGGAATCTCGCCCCCGCCCTCTCTCCGGCAGGGGAAGGTTCGGCCAGGCTACGCGCCAATGCCGCGGCCAGCGCGCTCTTGCCCTGGCCCCCCATGCCAAAAATACCCACCAGCCGACACCCCTCTTCGCTGACCCACTTTTGCAGGCGCTCCAACTCCCGCTGCCGGCCAAACAACATTATCTGCTGGGGCAGATCGCGCTCGTTGACGAAAATAGACGGGGTGCCCGTGGGGCGTTGGCCCGTCTCTTTTACCACCAGTTCTTGGGCCGGGTTCGTGTTGGCCGTTTCTCCTAACGCGCCAGTCCGAATCTGTTCATAAAGGGCGATGGTCTCGGCCAATGGTTCTACCCCAAACTCTGCGGCCAGGATGTCCCGGCAAATTTGGAATTGAGCCAGCGCGGCGCTGCGATCGCCCCGGCGGGCCAGGATCAACATTTGCTGCCGGTGGGCCGGCTCCGACCAGGGTTCGAGTAAGAGCAGCCGGTGGTTGGTAGTGAGCGCCGCATTATAGTTAGCAGCCTGCACATATTCGCTGACCAGCGAAAACAAGGCCTCCACCGCCAGGATGTGAAATCGTTGGCGCTGCTCCAGAACCCACTCCTCAAAGTGAGGCGCGTTGTTAACATAGAAGCCGCTCAAAAAATCACCCCGGGAAAGATCGACGGCTGCCTGCCGGGTGGCCAGGTCAACGGCTGCCGGCCCCGGTCTCAGGTCACGATTGAACACCTCCACATCGAGCCAATAGGGGCTGGTGGGGTCGAAGGCAATAGTTTGGCGCTCAACCCGCAGATGATTGCCAACCAGACGGCGCAATTCGGGCAGCACCGTCCGCAGATTTTGTTTGGCTTTGGCGTCCGTCATCTCGCCCCACAGCAGCGTAGCCAGGGTATCGCGGCTGTGGGCAGCGGGGTGGGCCGCGCCGGGGTGCGCGGTAACAGCCAGGTAAAACAGGAGAGCCTGGGCTTTATTGGTGGAAAAATCGGTCAGAGGCCGGTCGCCCACCAGAATTTGAGGCGACCCCAACAGGTAAAGGCGTAACAGGTCTTTCATGGAATCCACATTTGCGTTTGGCTTGCGTTTGATTTGCGCTGGCTGGTTATACTGCACGTATGACCATCAATCCGGTAAACAACTGCACCCTGATTATCCGCAGCCAGGCCGAGTACAGCCCGGCGTCTCAAACCATGAGCGTTCGCTTGATTTTGGAGATGCCGGCTACGGGTCAACACCGTGGCTTTGTTAACGTGGAAGACTTGCTAAAAGCTTTGCGGATTGAACTGGTCGAAACGCATCGCCAAATTATACCATCCGAGCAACAGGAGGGAAAGCCATAAGCCCAGCGATGAGCTAAACCTGTCAGGAGATTTACAGTCACGAATCAAACAATGAACCCAATTTACTTTCAGGGAGGTGAGGTCTATGCCCAAACGCTTGACTGGCCGGTGACCCGGCGCTGCGAAATCAATTTTGCAAACAAGAAAACCAATCAACAATCAGTAGAATAGAGGAGAAAAATAATGCTAAACAAGTTTGTTACAGCCAAACTAATTCACCGAAGCGGTTGGCTGCTGGCCCTGCTGCTGGTGTTGGGGCTAAACATTACCCCGGCGGCCTACGCCTTCCCGGCAGAAGAGCCACCCGCCTGTAGCGTCGTCGGCTGGGGTGCTGACTGGTACGGCCAGATAACGCCGCCGGCCGGCCTGAGCGATGTGGTAGCCATTAGCGCTGGGGGTGAATACCTGAGCGGCGGTCACAGCCTGGCGCTTAAATCGGATGGCACCGTCGTTGGCTGGGGGGATAACACTTATGGCCAGGTCACGCCGCCGGCCGGCCTCAGCGATGTGGTGGCGATCAGCGCCGGGGGATATCACAGCCTGGCGCTCAAATCCGATGGCACCGTCGTTGGTTGGGGGTATAACGCCGCCGGCCAGGCGACGCCGCCGGCCGGCCTCAGCGATGTGGTGGCGATTAGCGCCGGGTACGCCCACAGCCTGGCACTAAAGGTTGACGGCACGGTCGTTGGCTGGGGGTATAACGACGATGGCCGGGCGACGCCGCCGGCCGGCCTGGGCGATGTGGTGGCGATTGCCGCCGGGTACACGCACAGCCTGGCGCTCAAATCTGACGGCACCGTTGTTGGCTGGGGTGATAGCTTCGGTTACGGCGCAGAGACGCCGCCGGCCGGCCTCAGCAATGTGGTGGCCATTAGCGCTAGCGAGGTGCATAGTCTGGCGCTCAAGTCGGACGGCACGGTCGTTGGCTGGGGGTATAACGACGATGGCCGGGCAACGCCGCCGGCCGGCCTGGGCGATGTGGTGGCGATTGCCGTAGGCAACGCGCATAACCTGGCGCTCAAGTCGGACGGCACGGTTGTTACCTGGGGCAATGATGACTTTGGCCAGGCCACGTCGCCAGCCGGCCTCAGCGATGTGGTGGCGATTGCCGCTGGAGGCGTTCACAGTCTGGCGCTGCAATGCGCGCCGGCCGGCAATAACCCGCCCACCGTTGCCGCCGACAACGCCAGCCTGACCGTGGGCGCGAACCAGGCCGCTGTCAACACCGGCACAATGAGCGACCCCGATGGCGATGTGGTGCATGTGGAGGCCTCGATAGGCGTGCTGGACTTTGACCTTCCCAACGGCACCTGGATCTGGATATACGTGACCAGCGGTTTAGCCCAAAACCTGGTTGTTACCATTACGGCTTTTGATGCGAATGGCAATACAGCCGAAACCACCTTTACCATCAACCCCACCGGCCAAAACACCCCGCCCACGGCCAACGCCGGCCCCGACCAGTCGGTTTTTCGCAATGACGTGGTCACCGTGACCGGCGCCTGGACCGACCCGGAGGGCGCAGCGGATAATCCCTACACCTGGTCGTGGGACCTGGACGGCGATACCATTGCCGACGACAGCGGCACGGCCAACTACGGCGATACCATTGTGCGCACCACCAGCTTTGCTGTTGACGGCGCGGCCACCCTCACCTTCTCGGTTACCGACAGCGCCGGTGAGAGCAGCAGCGATACCGTGGTCATCACCGTGGCCAACCGGGCGCCGGCGGCCAACGACCAGTCGCTCAGCACCGACGAAGACACGGATCTGCCCATTACCCTGACCGGCAGCGACGCCGACAACGACGTCCTCAGCTTCAGCATTTTGAGCGTGCCGGCCAATGGTACCCTCAGCGGCACCGCCCCCAACCTGACCTACACCCCCAACCCAGATTTCTTTGGCTCCGACAGCTTCACCTTCCAGGTTAACGACGGCCTGGCCGACTCCAACATCGCCACCGTCAACATCACGGTCAACGCGGTTAACGACCCGGCCGTAGCCGTGGACGACTCGGCCACCACCGATGAGGACACGCCGGTAACCATTGATGTGCAGGCCAACGACAGCGCCGGCCCGGACAACGAGGACGCCGGGCTGACCACCACGACGGTTACCGCCCCGACCAACGGCAGCGCGGATATCAATGGCGATGGCTCTATCACCTACACCCCGGCTAACGATTTTAACGGCTCTGACAGCTTTGACTACACCGTGTGCGATAGCAATGATGATTGCGACGAAGCCACCGTTACCGTGCTGGTTAACATGGTCAACGACCCGCCGGCAGCCAATGACGACAGCGTGACCACCGACGAAGACACGCCGGTTACTTTCAATGTGCTGAGCAACGACAATGACCCGGACGGCAACCTGGATGCGGGCAGCGTCAGCGTGGCCAGCTTGCCGGCCAACGGCAGCCTGAGCGACAACGGCAGCGGCAGCTTTACCTACAGCCCGGCGGCCAACTTTAACGGCAGCGACAGCTTTAGCTACCAGGTATGCGATAGCGACGCGGCTTGCGATACCGCCCAGGTGTCGATCACCGTTAACTCGGTTAACGACGCCCCGGTTTGCGGCGACGTGACGCCCAGCGTTTCCACCATCTGGCCGCCCAATCACCAGTGGGTGCCGGTCAGCGTTAGCGGCGTCACCGATATCGAGGGCGACCCGATCAGCATCAGCATCAGCAGCATTGCCCAGGATGAGCCAACCAACGGCCAGGGTGATGGCGACACCTCGCCCGATGGCCAGGGCCTTGGCAGCGATACCGCCCAGGTGCGCGCCGAGCGCGCCGGCAAAGGCAACGGCCGCTTCTACCACATTGGCTTTAGCGCCGGTGATGGCAACGGCGGCGCCTGCACCGGCACGGTTCAGGTGAGCGTACCCAAGAGCCAGGGCAAAAACGGCGCGGCCGTTGATGGTGGCCCGCTCTACAACTCAACCCAGCCCTAAGTTCTAGCGGGACCATCGTTCTTTAACCAGGCCCGGATGGGAATGACCATCCGTCCGGGCCTGGCCCTCAAACACCGAAACGCCACTTTGAAAATTAGAGCGGCGTTTCGATTTCTAACACAGAATCAACGTGGCATCCACATTTGCGAATGAACCAAATAATCAGAAACTGATGATAAAAAAATCACAGGAGCACGATAATTATGAAAACGTTTGACCATTATTTAAGGCGATTTACTGAGATGGCCCGGCTCAGGGCGCCAACCTGGGAAAACCGCCTGGCCCTGGTGCTGGCGTGTGCGGCCCTGACTCTGATTGTAGCCAATAAACAGGAGTTGGTGGCGCTGGCCCAGCAGTGCCTTACCCCGCCGGCCGGTTTGCAAAACTGGTGGCCGCTGGATGAAACAAGCGGGACAACAGCCGCGGATATTATTGGCCCCAATCCGGGCACTCACTTTAATGGCCCCGTACCCGCCGCGGGAAAAGTGGGCGGCGGATTGAGTTTTGATGGCAATGACGACATTGTCCGTATCCCCGATAGCCCCAACCTGACCCCCAACGGGGCCACCGGCTTTACCGTTGAAGCCTGGGCCAAAACAAACACCACAGCCGGCAGTGGCGCGGTTCTGGGCAAAGGGTCTCCAAACCAGGACCAATTTCTCATGGATCATCACAATGGACAGTGGCGCTGCGCCATGCGCGATGCCAACGACGTGTCAAAGCTTATTGTCGGCGCGCCGGTTCAGGTGGGGGTGTTTACGCACCTGGCCTGTACCTGGGACGGAGCGACGATGCGCTTTTACATTAATGGCGCGCTGCAGGGCACGCTTCCCCTCACCTCTATGAAAAGCTCAAACGTCTTTTTGGGCATCGGCGGCAGAGACGAAACCGGGTTTGGGGGCAATTTGAACTTCAACGGGGTCGTTGATGAGGTAAAAATATTCCAGCGCGCCCTCTCCGACTCTGAAATTCAGGATATTGTTAATGCCGACAGCGCGGGAATTTGCCAGCCGCCGCCGCCCCCCGTCTCCAACGTCTGTCCGGCCACGCCCAGCGGGGCCTCGTTTAGCAATGGGCCAACCTTTGGCGTTGTTTGTGATGCCGGCGGCCGCAACATTCTTATTGAAGAGAACGCCACCCTCAACAGCCAGCCCGCCGTGCGGATTACCGTGCCGCCGGGCGGCACAACCGCCACCATCAGCGCCTGCGACAGCCTCAATGACGCCACGCTCTACACCATCAATCCGGCTGATGAAGCCGAGTTTATTGTGCAGTGCGGCAGTTCTAACATGGAGCTGCTCAGCGGAGCATTGCAACTGGAATTGTTGTCCTCCGGTAATCTGCTGGCCAGCGGCAATGCCCTGGGCAGCCTGGCGCTTAACTTCGAGACGCTCAACCTGCAACAACAGCTCAATCTGGCGTCCGGGTCTTTGCAACTGCAACTGCTCAACCTG